>JBGPEF010000287.1:0-7283 GCA_041482675.1 Tepidisphaeraceae bacterium
AGATTACGGACGGATAAGTGAGGGAGAGATTGAACGATGAGCTGTGGGATGAGGATTTGTCGAAGTTTATTTTGTAACGGCACGGCAGAGTCGCCGCAGATTGCGCCGATGACGCAGATTTGCGCAGATCAGAAAGATGCTGAGGTTGTTATGAAGAAGCTTCAATTCGGAAAGACAGGTTTACAAGTCTCGCAGTTGGGATTCGGTGCAGCGCCGATTGGGTACTTGAATACCGAGCGCGAGAAGGTTGGGAAGATATTAAATCTCCTGCTGGACCGCGGCGTGAATGTGATCGATACGGCGGCCTCGTATGAAGCTTCAGAGGAAGTCATCGCGGAGGCGATTGGGCATCGTCGCAAAGAATTTGTGCTGATTTCAAAATGCGGGGGAACGCTGGCCGATATCGAGGCGCCGGCCTGGTCGGCGGAATTGGTCAGGAAGACGGTGGATCGGTCGTTGCGGCGGCTGAGGACTGATCGGCTGGATGTGATGCTGCTGCACTCGTGCGATTTGCAGACGTTGCAGCGCGGCGAGGCGCTGGGGGCCCTGGTGGAGGCGCAGAAGGCGGGGAAGGTGCGCTGGCCGGGCTATTCGGGTGACAATGAGGCCGCGGCGTGGGCGGCGGGGCGGCCGGAAGTGGCCGTGATCGAGACGTCAATCAATATTGCGGATCAGGTGAACATCGACCTGGTGCTGCCGGTGACGCGGCGAAACAATGTCGGCGTGCTGGCCAAGCGGCCGATCGCCAACGCGGCGTGGAAGCCGCTGAGCTCGCAGCCCGGGCTGTATCAGGGGTATGCCAAGACCTACACGGATCGATTTGCGAAGATGGGGTTGAAGATTGAGGAGTTGGGGTTCAAGGGGAAGCCGGAGGATGTTTGGCCGGAGATTGCACTGCGGTTTACGTTGAGCATAGAAGGGGTGCACAGTGCGATTATCGGGACAACCAATCCATCGAACGCCCAGAAGAATATTGCGTATGCGGAAAAGGGGCCGCTTCCGGGGGACGTGGTGAAGAAGATTCGATTTGCGTTTGAGAAGGCGCAGGCGGCGGCGGGGGGAGGATGGAGCGGACAGACTTGACGTCTGCCGCAATGACCCAATGACCAATGACCAGGGAATTGCCAATGACCAATGACCAAGCGGGGAAGATCGCGGAGCCCAAGCCCGTGGATTCGGTGTTGCAGCGTCGATTGATCCTGGCGGCCGAAGTTGTGTTGGTGCTGGTGATCGTGGCGCTGCTGATTTTCACGTGGCTGCCGGCGTTTATCGGGGCGCGGCCGGGGGCTGCGCCGCGTCAGTGATGTTACGGCGGGGCCATGTCGGCGATCCAGGCATCGGGGATGCGGGCCGAAATGATAGCGCGGGCGAGATTGGCCCAGCGGGCGCAGGCGTCGAGGATGACGCTGTCGGCGCTGATGATGATTTGGTCGCTGGCGGATAAAAGGGGGTCGGGGTCGGGGACGAGATCGATTTTCCAATTTTGATTTACATCCTGGATCAGTGCTTTGAGCCGGCCGCTGTTGGAGACGGGGCTGTCGAGGAGGAGGGCAATCGGCCCCGCACTCTGGGAGTTTATAAAATCCGCGAGCAGATTAAGGGCGGGAATCGTCTCTTCGACCTTGCGATAAGTGCCGTGAATCCCGGCCATGTCGCGAAAGCAGCCGTCGCGGCAGGAGAGAATAACGCCGCCGGAGAGTGCGGTTTCGAGAGTAGTGAGAATGTTATAGCCGTCGATAAGGAGGGGCTGGTTGGCGATGGCGGAAAGAGCAAGCTCGCGTTGTTTGCGGCCGGCGAGGGCAAGGTCGCTACAGGCGGCGCGCACGACAGCACTGCGCTGACGCTCGGTAAGGGAATAGCGGTCGCCGACGAGCTTGATGGCGCTGGGGGTCGCGTAGCCGCGACTAAGAAGGAGGGAGAAATCGGTGACGGCATATTGCAGCATGGGAATCTGGTCGGAGCTGAACAGTTGATGGTCTTCGGGATGCGAGCCGCGATGTCGGCGATGATCGGGCATGGTTCGGTTTGAATGAGCGTGCCTATGATAGCCGTCCACGCTCTTTTGGTGGGTGGCATGGGCAGCTCCGAGTAAAAGAACTCGGATGCCCGTGTCTTCCCGTTTGCAGCGACTCGCGAAGTAGGAAGGAATCGATGGCGGAAGAAGTTTTAAAACCGAAAATCACGCCCACCGGCGAAGCAACGGCGATTTTGCCCGCTCGGGACAATCGCGGCAAGCCGATCACGGTGATCGGGACGCAGGCGATCCGGGATGGGTTTGATGCGCGGTGCCTGGAGCAGGCGTTGAATTCGCGGGGTGGGCCGGGAGTGACGGATCTGATTTTGAATCCGGATGCGCATGTCGGTTATGGCGCGCCGGTGGGGTCGGTGCTGGTTTCGCCGACGCATATTTATCCCGGGCCGGTGGGAGTGGACATCAAGTGCTCGATGAGTTTGTTGCAGCTCGACCTGCCGGGAGACGCGATCAGGGAAAAGCGTGTTCGCCGGGAATTGATCAATGCAATCCTGGAGCGCACGCCGACCGGAGCGGGCCAGGGGCAGCGCTCGGCACGCAAGTCGCGGAAGGTGAATGCGGAGGTGGGACGTCGGGTGGCGATTGAAGGGGCGTCGCGCGAAGTGTGCGAGGCGCTGGGAATTCCCACCGAGTGGTCGGAGCGGTGCGAGGATGCGTTTCATGTGGGACACGATGCGACGCGCGAGGCGCTGGAGAACCGCCTGGATTTGTTGCTCCGCGCCGGCCGGATCAAAAACTTCGAAGACAAGGTGCGGCAGCTCGGGTCCTATGGCGGTGGAAATCATTTTGGCGAGGCGGAGATCGTGCGGGTGAATGAGGGAGACGCCGCGCGGCGGGCGGCCGAGGTGTTCGGGCTGCGCGATGGGCATGTGGCGTTTTTGTCGCACTGCGGATCGCGCGGATTTGGAAATATTCTGGCCCAGGGACAATTTCGCGATTTGCAGGCCAAGTTTTCGCAGTGGGCGATTCCCCTGCCCGGCAACGATCGGGAATTGGTCTATGCGCCGCTGGGATCGAGCGAGGCGGATGCATATATCGATGACATGTCGCTCGGCGCGAATTTTGCGACCGTCAATCATCTATTGATCAATGCGCTGGTGCTGGAGGCATTTCAGTCGGTGATTCCCGGCGCCAAAGGGCAGTTGGTTTATTTCATCTCGCACAACATCGCCCGCAAGGAGATCGTCGACAACGTCCCCGCCTGGGTGCATCGCAAGGGAGCGACGCGGGCATTTCCGGCCGGGCATCATGCCCTGCGTGACACGCCGTTTTACGCGACGGGGCATCCGATTCTCCTGCCGGGGAATCCCCAGGCGGGATCGGTGGTCATGGTGGCGGAGGAGGGAGCGGCCAAGAGCTGCTACAGCGTGAATCACGGCGCCGGGCGGCGCATGGGACGGAAGGATGCGATCCGGCGGCTAAATCAGCCGCAGGTGGATGAGAGTTTCGAGGCCTGCGACATCCTCTACAACTGCCGGAACTATCCGCTGGATGAATCTCCGGCGGCGTATAAGGATTTCGAGGAGGTGCTCAAGTCCGTCGAGAAGGCGGGGCTGGCGAGCACGGTGGCGAAGCTCAACGCGCGGTTTGTGATCAAGGATGGGGGGGCGGCGGATGACTAACACTGAAACGTGAAACGTGAAGCAAGTAAATGCAACCAGATTCCGGAGCAACATGACGGCATTTAGTTGCTTCACGTTTCACGTCTTCACGTTTTCCGGTTCATTTCTCCGGCACGAATTTCTGCACGCGTTTCCCATTAATTTCCGTGACATAAACCGCCCCATCCTTATCAACCGCAATGCCGTGGGGCAGAAAGAAATGGCCCGGCTCCGGCCCTAGTTTGCCGAAAGACTCCAACACTTTTCCTTCCAGTGTCATTTTCAAAACACGGTGAGCCCTGCCGTCGGCCACGAACAAGTTGTCCTCGGGTGTGATGAACAGCCCAAACGGTGCGAAGCCCCCAAAGGAGCGGAGGAATTTGCCGTTCTGGTCGAACACCTGCACGCGATCGTTTTCGCGGTCGCCGACAAAGAGATTGCCCTTGGAATCAAAGCGCACCGCGTGTGGAGTGTTGAATTCACCATCGCCGGTTCCCTTTTTCCCCCAGGCCAGGAGGTATTTGCCGGTCTTGTCGAATTTCACCACCCGGGAATTGCCGTAGCCGTCGGAGATGAAAATATCGCCATTGGGCGCGAAGGCAATGTCGGTGGGTTTATTGAAATGTTTTTCATCCTCGCCGGGCACGTCTTTTTCGCCGAGCACCAGAAGGACTTTGCCGTCGGGGGAGAACTGAGTAACGGTGTGAGCCACAACATCGCTCGCCCACACATTGTCCGCCGGATCGCACCGCAAGCCATGGGCGGATTTGGTCCCCTCGCCGAAGGTGCGCAGCAATTTGCCCGATTTGTCGAAGGCGATAATCGGCCGCTCGCCGCGGTGGAAGATGAAGATGTCGCCGGCCGAGTTGATGGCCACGCCGGAAACTTCGGCCAGTTTTATTTCCCTGGGGAGCTGCGGGAAATTGGGCACGAGCTGATAACCGTCGGCGAGGAGGGTGCCGGGAATGACGCAGATGAGGAACAGAAAACAGAGTGCGAAGCGTTGCATGGCAAACTTTCCCGCGGCAATCGCGCAGACAGAGGTAACACTCGAAGGCCACTTGTCCCCCGACTTGTGCGTCGGATGCGCATCTGATTCCGCGCCTCCGAGCAACTGTTACTTTCCGTCAGCGCCTACAACATACGCCACGTTGTTAATGCTATCGAAGACCCTTGTACCAACTGGGAAATCAATATCCAGATCATGTTCCTTGAGAGTGCCTATAGCAAAATCCTTGACCTCATGAGTCACCTCAGTGACCTCTTTGTCGTGATACGTCCCACTCGTGCCGATGGCTTTTTTGGGAACCCACACACCGGCGATCTGTTGTGTATCAATTACTTCCAAAGTCCCCTTCATGTAATCCTTCCCATAGACATTAACGAATCGCACGATCATAAAACCACGGGCCGGGTCGAGCCAAATCTCCCGCCGCCATCGCTGGTCTTGTATGACTACGCGCATCAGCGTCGTGGTCCCATTCAAAGCCTTGGTTGCTTCGAGCGTGGCGTCCCGCGCGATCGCTTCACGCAGCCACTGCGCCACGGGCATCGACTTTGGAACGAGCCGCATCCGAAAACCCAGAAGCTCGCTCAGCCGGCGGTAGGAGAAGTTGTCGTTTTCGGCGGGATTGATTTCTCCCTTGTGAGTTTTGCTGCGTGAAAACTCCGGCGGCACGAGGCCTTTGGCTTTCTTGCCGTCCCAATTCACTGTCACTTCCATGTTGACCGGGCCGTCTGGGTCGTAATATGTGTACGGTTTCAGATGCATCCAGCATTTGTCACCCAGGCGCCGCATTTCATAATCGGTTTTGGTCATGAACCGTCGGCTGCCATCGTCTTTGCGGATGTTGATGGCGGTTTCGCGAACCGTATATCGCATGTTACTGAGCGCAAGATCTCGAGCATCCAAGGCCGCGAGGATGAACTTGCTCTTGTCCTGATCTGGCAATGCGTCGAAAGCTGCCCAGTCAATTCCGGCATTTTTAATCGCGGCCTCGTCCGCAACCGCCGGCCGCCCCGTAAACACAGCGCACAAGATAAAGGAGGCAAGTGCCCAATCTGGTAACCGGATTCTCATAAGAGCTCCCCGCGCACATGCACGCCTAAAGGATTTCAGGCAGAAGTGCCCGACACATTAGGATGACCGACCCACCATGATGCCCGCGCTACGCCTCTTCCGCGCTATCGCGAATATGCACCCACGTGTGCACGTGCGGCGCGCCCCGGAAATACCAGAGCATCGTCGGGCTTTCGATCTGCCACACATCCCATACGCCATCCTTGCCGATGTCGCTGCCTTCGTTGTTGAAAAAGGACATCGAGAGGGCATCCATCCCTCCGGTTTTTTCGATGAGGGCGAGCGCCTCATCCGCGTCGGCCTTGCGGAATGGGGCCAGAACATCGGCCATGACTTTTCTCACCAGTTCCTTCTGGTCGCGCGAAAGTTCGGAGGCGGGCAATCCTTTGATTGAATCTTTCTTCCCGGAAAGCTTCACGGTATTGGCGGCGTCTTCCTCGCGCGGGTCAGTGCGGAGCGCGAGTTTCTGCTGTTTCCCATCCAGGGCCTTGAAAACTTCGTTGGCCCGGAGCGCCTGATACCAGTAAACATTCCCGGGATGGTTCGGTTTTTCGTTGAAGGTTTCGGCCGCGTGGCCATAGAAAATCGGCCCGCCAAACGCAGCGCCGGCCACCGAATTGCCATCGCAGCGGCGGGTGACATGGCGGCCGGTGAGGACGAATTCGAACTTGGATTGATCGGATGCGGATTTGCCCGGCTCTCCGAAGAGGGCGATGGAGCAGGCGCCAAAACCGCCGATGCTCTTGTTGTCGTGCTCGACCTGCTTCATGACCGTCTCGGCATACTCGGGGCTGTGAATGCCCATGAAAATGTCGCGGATGATCGCCTGCTGGTCCTTGCTGAGGATTTCGGCGATGTGCTTTTTGGTGATGAACCAGTTGTTGTCGATCTGGTGGCGGAGCGGATGGTCGAAGGGGAAGGCGACAATTTTTTTCTGCTCGTCGGTCAGGGTTTTGTAGAGGGTGGCGACGAGCGTTTCAGGTGGAACGACAACCGACGTGGCGTAAGTGGAGCGCGGGACGACGCTGATGATCCCCGCCGCGGCTGCCGATGCGGCGGCGACGGTGCCGACGCCGGTCTTGAGAAAATCGCGACGGGTCAGCGAATCACAATCGGGACAGGAAGTGCGGTTGGTTTTGGCTTTTGACATGGGGCTCCTTTGCGGAGCATTCTACTCAAATTCGCCGTGCATATACCACCGCGAACTCTGCATCACCCGAAAAATCCAGAACCGCCGGCCCTCTTCATCTTCGACGATGAAATAATCGCGCGTCTTGTGATGCCCTTCCCACCACTGCCCCGCAATGCGCTCCGGCCCAATGGCATGGACAAGCCGGTGAGCGTGTCGGCCAAGTGTGAATGAAATAGGACGCCCATCGCGGTCGTGCGACGGAGAAACCGTGGCGCGAATTTCCAACGGGGTTTCGTAAAGCCGAATAGGGCGAACTGGTGGGGCGGACATTCCTGTCCGCCTTGGGGTGGCATGGGCAGGCGTACCCTCGTGCCACTGGCAGCTTGTCTGCCAGTGCTCTTTTGAGGTGGCATGGGCATTCCCGGCGCGCCGGGAATG
>JBGPEF010000288.1:0-7272 GCA_041482675.1 Tepidisphaeraceae bacterium
AGCAGGAACAGGACATCAACACCCCCATGATGGCCGTCGCCTGGACCCGCCTCTTTAAAAACGAAGCCGATAAAGAAAACAAAATCTTCTGCACCACCCTCGGCGCGGCCACCGATCTCCAAAACGAATCCCTCCGCCGCCTCATCGTCAACGCCGCCTACTGGGGCCTCGCCATCGAAGTCCCCCAAAAAGCCGACGTCACCTACGTCGGCGACTACAAACCCACCCCCTACGGCTTCAAAGGCTATCGCAAAGGCATCAAAGTCGAAGAACACAACCTCCCCACCACCCTCGGCGCCAGCAACGGCACCGGCGCGGCTGTACGCGCGCCTGTAGGGGCAGGCGTAGGGGCGGCTTCAGCCGCCGTTCCCTCGATCACCGCCTCTTCCACCGCCGTCCAATTCTCTACAGCCTTCCAGGCCGAAAACCCCAAAACCTCCCTCCTCACCTCCGGCGGCCCCCTCGAACTAAAAAAAGACGACCACATCGCCCTCATCGGCAACACCCTCCCCGACCGCATGCAGCATTCCGGCTATCTCGAAACCTTCATCTACGCCCGCAATCCCAAGCTCAACCTCATCTTCCGCAACCTCTCCGCCGCCGGCGATGAAGTGGTCTTCCGTCATCGCTCCGAAAACTTCGGCACCCCCGACGAATGGCTCAAAAAAGTCAAAGCCAACGTCATCTTCGGCTTCTTCGGCTTCAACGAAAGCTTCAAAGGCAGGGAAGGCCTCGACCAGTTCAAATCCGACCTCGACAAATACCTCAAGGAAACGCAGAAAAAAGATTTCTCCGGCAAAGGCCCCCCGCGCATCGTCCTCTTCTCCCCCATCGCCAACGAGCGCAACCAGGACAAAAACTATTTCGACCCCACCACCAACAACGCCAACCTCGATCTCTACACCAAAGCCATGGCCGAAATCGCCAAGGCCAACCACGTCCAGTTCGTCGATCTCTTCACCCCCTCCCAGCTCCTCTTCGCCAAAGCCGCCCAGCAGAACCAATCCCTCACCGTCAACGGCCTCCATCTCACCGACACCGGCGACAAACTCCTCGCCCCCGAAATCTTCCGCGGCCTCTTCGATGAAACTCCTCCCGAAGGAAATCTCGAAAACCTCCGCCAGGCCGTCAACGACAAAAACTGGCTCTGGCACACCCGCTATCGCACCATGGACGGCTACAACGTCTACGGCGGCCGCTCCCGCCTCGTCTTCCCCTCCAAAGATGGCCAGAAAATCACCAACTACGACGTCATGCAGGAGGAAATGTCCCAGCGCGATGTCATGACCGCCAACCGCGACCTCCGCGTCCTCGCCGTCGCCCAGGGCGGCGATTTCAAAGTCGATGATTCCAACCTCCCTCCCGTCACCAAATTCCCCACCAACAAACCCGGCCCCCTCCCCGACGGAAAATATCCCTTCCTCGGCGGCGAAGAAGCCATCGCCAAAATGAAGCCCCACGCCAACACCAAAGTGAATCTTTTCGCCAGCGAAGAAAACTGGCCCGAGCTGATCAACCCCGTGCAAATGGCCTGGGACACCAAAGGCCGCCTCTGGGTCGCCGTCTGGCCCAGCTACCCCGAGCGCACCCCCACTTCCCGTTCCGGCGACAGCCTCCTGATTTTTGAAGACACCGACGGCGACGGCAAAGCCGACAAGTGTACCCATTTCATCGACGACTTGAATTGCCCCACCGGCTTCCAGTTCTACAAAGACGGCGTCCTCCTCATGCAGGCCCCCGACCTCTGGTTCATCCGCGACACCAACGGCGATGGTGTCGCCGACACCAAGGAACGCCTCCTCATGGGCATGGATTCCGCCGACTCCCACCACACCACCAACTCCATGTGCCTCGATCCCGGCGGCGCTGTCTATCTCAGCGACGGCGTCTTCCATCGCACCCAGGTCGAAACCGCCGACGGCCCCGTCCGCAACAACGACGCCGCCATCTATCGCTTCGAGCCCCGCACCGGCCGCTTCGAAACCTACGTCTCCTACGGCTTCGCCAACCCCCACGGCCGCGTTTTCGATTATTGGGGCAACGACCTCATCACCGACGCCACCGGCAACGCCAGTTATTTCGCCCCCGCCTTCTCCGGCCGCATCGATTACCCCCAAAAGCACAAAAGACTCAACGAATTCTGGGCCCGCCCCTCCCGCCCCTGCCCCGGCACCGCCATCCTCACCAGCCGCCACTTCCCCGACGACTGGCAGGGCAACTTCCTCAACATCAATGTCATCAGCTTCCAGGGGATCTATCGCGTCAACGTCCGCCACGAAGGCTCCGGCCTCGCCGGCACATCCCTCCCCGACCTCATCTCCTCCACCGACCCCAATTTCCGCCCCACCGGCGCATCCGTCGGCCCCGATGGCGCCCTCTACATCATCGACTGGCATCAGCCCCTCATCGGCCACATGCAGCACCACATCCGCGACCCCAATCGCGACCACGATCACGGCCGAATCTATCGCATGACCTGCGAAGGCCGCCCCCTCATGCCCCGCCCGAAAATCGACGGCCAACCCATCGCCGCCCTCCTCGATTTCCTCAAAGAACCCGAAAACCAACTCCGCGAATGGGCCAAAGTCGAGCTCGGCAAGCACGACTCCACCCAGGTCATCACCGCCGTCAACAAATGGGCCGACTCTCTGGATAAAAACGATCCCGCCTACGAACACCACCTGACCGAAGCCCTCTGGATCCACCAGTGGCACAACATCGTCGATGAAAATCTCCTCAAGCGCATCCTTCGCTCTCCCGAGCCCAACGCCCGCGCTGCCGCCACCCGCGTCCTCTGCTATTGGCGCGACCGCATCGCCGATCCTATCGCATTGTTAAAAATCCAGGCCTCCGACGAAAGCCCCCGCGTCCGCCTCGAAGCCGTCCGCGCTGCCAGCTTCTTCCCCGATGGCAAAGCCGTCGAAATCGTCCTCGCCGCCCAAGCCCAATCCACCGACTACTACCTCGACTACACCATCGGCGAGACCATGCGCCAGCTCGAGCCCTACTGGCGCAAAGCCATCGCCTCCGGCCAGACCGCCGCCCCCAACACCGCCGCTGGCCTCAAATTCCTCCGCACCCTCAGCGCCCCCGATCTCCTCAAGCTCCCCAAATCCGATCCCGTCCTCCAGGCCATCGTCCTCCGCATGGACATCAACGAAGCCTTCCGCGGCGAATCCCTCAACACCCTCGCCACCCAAAAGAAAACCACCCGCGCCGCCATCACCCTCTCCATGATGGACACCATCGGCAGGGATGATCCCGCCGCCGCCAACACGCTCGCGCGCCTCCTCCCCCTCCAACCCCCCGAAGACCTCAAGCCCATCCGCGAAAAAATCAAATCGCTCACCAAAGGCAGCGCCTCCGAAATCCGCCAGGCCGCCTGGGGCGCCCTCGCCCTCGCCGATGAATCCTTCGACGCCGTCTGGAAAGATGCCTCCCAATCCGCCTCATCTCTCACCGACCTCCTCGCCGGCATCCCCCTGATCTTCGACCCCGAGGTCCGCAACCTTGCCTATGACAAAGTGAAACCTCTCCTCGCCGCCGATCTCCCCAAAGACCTCGCCGCTTCCATCAAGACCAGTGTCGGTGCCCCCGGCCGCTATGTTCGCATCGAGTTGCCGCGCCGCGGCACGCTGACCCTCGCAGAAGTGCAGGTCTTCTCCGGCGGCAAAAACATCGCCCCCTCCGGAAAGGCCCGGCAATCCAGCACCTCCAACGAAGGCGACGCCGGCCGCGCCATCGACGGCAACACCAACGGCCTCTACGGCAGCGGTTCACAATCCCACACCGCCGAAAATGAAAATCGTCCCTGGTGGGAAGTTGACCTGGGCGGCGAATTTGCCATCGAATCCGTCGTCATCTGGAATCGCACCGAGTCCGCCGGCCTCTACGCCAGGCGCCTCGACAACTTCACTCTCACCGTCCTCGACGCCGGCCGCCGCGAAATCTTCAAGAAAACCAAAAATCCCGCCCCCGTCGAAAACGTCCGCTTCAACATCGGCGGCGGCAGCGGCGAAAGCGCCCTCCGCCGCGCTGCCATCACCGCCGCCGTCAGCATGCCGCGCGATCAGCAAACCACCTTCGCCGCCCTCGCCGCTCTGATTGAAAAAAACCAACAAACCGTCCCCGCCGCCCGCGGCATCCGCAATCTCCCCCGTAAATCCTGGACCACCAATCCCGGCGCAAATGTCCCCAAATCCCTCGTCGCCTGGGCCAAAAAAATCCCCCCCGCCGAGCGCACCACCCAGGAATATCTCGCCACCGTTCAACTCGCCGGCGACATGCTCGCCCTCCTCCCCCCGGCCGACGCCGCCGCCCTCCGCAAGGATCTCAAGGACATCCGCGTCGCCGTCTTCGTCATCACCACCGTCCGCGAGCAGATGCGCTACGACACCCCGCGCCTCGTCGTCGAGGCCGGCAAACCCTTCGAGATCATCGTCGAAAACGCCGACTTCATGCCCCACAACCTCGTGGTGGTCAATCCGGGAACTCGCAAGGCCGTCTCCGAATCCGCCGCCGAAATGATGCCCGATCAGCTCGACAAGCAGGGCCGCTCCTACATCCCCAAATCCCCCGACATCCTCGCCGCCACCAAACTCCTCGAAAACGGCCAGCAGGAAACCCTCAAGCTCACCGCCCCCACCAAAGAAGGCGAATACGAATACGTCTGCACCTTCCCCGGCCACTGGGAATTCATGTGGGGCCGCCTCATCGTCACCAAAGACCCCGACGCCTACCTCCAGGCCAACCCCGACCCCGCCCCCGCCGGCCCCGGAGGCAACCACAAGGACCACGCGCATTAAACCATCAGCTGGATCAGACGATTTTTCCCTCTCCCGGCACTCCGGGAGAGGGCAGGGTGAGGGCTTTTCTTCCCATTTCTGAACCGTTCTACCTGTTGAAGATTCAACAAAAGGGGATAGGTCCAATTTGCAGCCACCAAAAAGGAGCCTGAAACGTACGCGTCTCCCCCAACTCCAAACCAATGCAATGGCCCCTCGGCCATGAGCTGAGGGGCCACGAAATTCAGCAAAAATCAGAACCGTCCATCCTACTGTCGCACACCCTTACGTACCTTAGCCACAACCAACCCGCCCGTCAGAGCCATGCCACCCCATAACGCCGCCGGCAGCGGCACGCCCGGTGGCGGCCCGTTGATCTCCGCCCCGGAGTGAATGAGAAGGTCCTGCCCGATGATCTGCACGTTGTAAACCGAACCAGGATCTTTGAAGATCACGCTGCGATGCGGGGCAAGGAATATTCCCGCTATGACGTTGGTCGCCTTGAACACGTCGATGTCGATCGCCTTATCAGTGCTTCCACCCGGGAAATTGAATAACACATTGTCCCGCGTGACTCCACCGGTGAGCATGATCTGACTGTCGGCGAAAGTGAAGCCTCCGCTAATGTTGATGATGAACTGGCTGCTCGAGGGGCCACTGATCGTCAGCACATCGGAGTTGAAGTTCACCTCGCCGATCGAATAAACATTCTGCCCGGCGCCTCCCGAGAAGGTCGTCGAGGCATCCAGCACGCCAAACGTATTTCCCGCCGGCGCAACCAGTGCCCCATAGCTGCTGTTGAGCGAATTGGCATCACTCTGCGCGGTGGCCAGACTCTGAACCACCACGCCGCCTAGAAGGTGAAAATCAGTCGCAAAATTGCTCGTGTCAAACGTAGCCGAGGGATCGACAATGAGTTGCCCGCTCACCGTGCTTTTCTGCAAGCTGCTGGCCGTTGAATTCGGCCCCAGACCCACGGTCCCGTTGACGTCCCCCTGGTTGAGAATCAGGTCCCCGCCATTGACGCTCAAAACCGTAAACCCACTCAGCGACGGCGTCAGGATCGTGGCAGAATAACCGATCCCCGGTAACGCTCCCCCCGCCCCAATGGCCAGGAGTACAGCCAGTTTCTTAATACGCATTTTCAAAAGCCACCTTCCACCTGAATAAATTTGTAAAATTCGCGAGGAACTCAGAGCGCCTTGTCCAACACCAAGAATAGCCGGGCTCCGCCGCTTGTCAAAGAATTTGCCAGATCCTGCTTCGCGGATTTATTGGCAATGCCACGCCGCTAGCTCCTTCAATCGTTATCCCTTGCCTATTTTGACCTTCGGACTCATCCCCCTCGCCCGCGCAGCCGATTCTATTGTATATCGAAGTGTGCGCATCAGCATGACTACACTGATTTCTGACACCCATTCGGAATCCTTGCCCGTCATGTGAAACTCCCATGGAGGATGACTGTGTCGGCGCGGACCATAAAACGTCGGGGCATGGCGGCCGTCCTGGCCATGCTTTACCTCACTCTGATGGCCTCCCTGGCTCTCGGCTTCTACGCCTCCACCAATACCGCCACAATCGTTTCCCAAAACGAACTCCGCAGCGCCCGCGCACTCTCCGCCAGCGAGTCGGGAATGGAATTCATCCGCTGGCACCTCTACAACATCCAGATCGCCCCAAAAACCCCGCCCAGCCAGCTTCTGACCAAAGTCGCCACCCAATTGAGCACCCGCATCAACGGAACCAAGAATATGGCGAATCGTACCGTCGCCTTCTCCCCGGAGGCGGGGCAGATCGACATCCCGGCCGGCCCCGCGGAATACATCATGATCGATAACGATGGCTGGCGCTTCCACGCCACGCTCACCCAGGTCGATGGCGACATCGTCGCCACCATCAAAAGCACCGACGGGGCCGTCACCGCTCGACGCGCCCTGCGCCTCAATTTCGCCCAGGAGCCCGATCGCTCTGTCTTCCGCTATGGCGTGGCCGCCAAGGGCAAGATCAAGCTCGGCGGAGACACTGACCTGGAGGGCGACGAACAGGCCATCGATGGCAGCATCTTTTCCACCTCGATCGATGAGTTCAAGCACCCCATCGAGATCAAGAAAAAGGCCAGCATCAGCGGCGATGTCTTCATGTCCGATCCGGATGGGAATCTCAAAATCGGCAAGAAGGTCGAGATTCACGGGACGTCTGATCCGCAGGAGTACGAGCAGTACATTCACCGCGGCGAGCCCGCCCCCGAGTTCCCGGTGATCGACACCACTGAGTTTAAGCCGTTTGCAACCAGCACCTACACCGGCGCCAAGCACGACGACGACGGCGTGGACTACTACCAGAACGTGGTAATCCCGCCCAACGTCAATCCTCACTTCGACCGGGACACGGTGATCGAGGGCGTTCTGTACATCAAGATGCCCAACCAGATCACCTTCGCCAAGGATACCACTGTCCGCGGCGTGATCGTGGTGGAGCCGTCGGCCAA
>JBGPEF010000289.1:0-7262 GCA_041482675.1 Tepidisphaeraceae bacterium
AATGCAGCCTGGAAAGGCTGCTCTACAACCACCTCAATCGATCTTCACTTCGCGCCCCGACTCCGCGGAACGATACACGCCGTCGAGAATCTTCTGCACCGCCAATCCAGCCTCGCCCGGCGCTTCCAGCGGCTTGTTATGCAGCACGCCATCCACAAAGTTTCGCAGCTTGAGGCGGAACAGGCTCGTGAAATCCGTATCTTTCGACAGGAAAGCCGGCGTCGAATTGATCATCGTGCCCGCGTGGTCGCTGAAGATGGCGGGGGGGTCCCATGTCGCTCCGCCCTTGTCGCCCACCAGCGTGAAATTCCACAGGTCCTTCTCGACGTGCGCTGCAAACGAGGCCTCGATGTGCATGATCGCGCCGTTCTCAAAGCGAACCTGCCCGATGGCCAAATCTTCGACGGTGTAAGTCTTGTGGTCCCAATTCGGCCACATCGAGACGACGCTGGATGGCTTGTTGCCCATGTAGGTCCAGGTATTTCCCGACGCCGCCACCGGCCTGGGCGAGCCCATCACATAATGCGCCATCTCGATCACGTGGACGCCGATATCGATCATCGGCCCGCCGCCTTGCAGCTCTTTTCGGCCAAAAACGCCCCAGTTGGGAATGCCGCGGCGTCGCAGCGCCTGGCACTTCATGAACATGACGTTGCCGAATTGCCCCTCATCGCGGGCGCGGGTGATGAACTGCGTGGCCGGATGAAAACGAAACTGAAAGCCGCAGACGAGCTTCTTTCCGGCCTTCTTCGCGGCCTCGATCATCTTCTCGCATTCCTTCGGATTCATCGCCATTGGTTTTTCGGTGATGACGTGTGCGCCGGCGTTGGAGGCATCGATCGAGGCCGGCGCGTGCTGGCCGTTGGGCGTGCAGATGGAGACGGCGTCGGGCTTCACTTCCTTGAGCATCTTCTTCCAGTCGGGGAAGAGGCTCTTGACGCCGTATTTGTCCTCCATGACCTTCAGCCGCTCCGGCCGGCTGTCCACGCCCGCGACAACCTCGACATCCGGAAATTCCTTGAGCACGTCGAGCTGGATTTCGCTGATGCCGCCGCAGCCGATCATGGCGATCGTGAGCTTTTTTCCCTTGTAGGCGGTTTTTTCCTTCTCCGCGAAGGATTGAGTGGAGACGGTCTTCTCAGCCATTTGCTAATTCCTCGTTTTGACCTGGTGGATCAACGAGGGCCGATTGTCGAGGCGCGGACGGCAAATTTCAACGGCCGCTCTTCTTCCCTCCGCCGGTGGTCCGGGAAAGGGTCAGGGTGAGGGCTCTTTCCAATTCAGTGAGATCGCCGGATGCGATTGACACGCATTGGGTGCATGCAGCGCCGTCGCGGCTGCTTTGGAGTTCGCGGCCAAAAGATGATCGGATGCAGAGCGAAGCGGAACATCGGATGAAAATGAGGCTTTGGGTTGTTGAGCGCTTCAAGCACCACTTTTCGGAAGATAGGTCCCTGCATGGTGGCCTCCTGGGTAAGCCGGGAGGCAATGTATCGCGCTGGCGCAGGGTGAAAATTGCCCTAAACAGGTCAGAATCGTAGGCCCGGCTGTGCCGGACTATTCAACGTTGATCCCACTCAAACTGAATGTCGTAATCCCACTCGTCGAAATAGAGATTTCGCCCATCCACCTCGACCTCGCCGCGCTGAAAATCGGCCGGCTCGGAGCGGAGCGATTGCTTGGCGGGAACCAGCGGCGACCCATAATCGAGATTGACAATCAGGCGATAGGAATCCTGATGGCCGAAATAGAATTCACGCGCATCAGCGCGATCGGACTTTTGCAATCCATACGAAGGATCGGCCGGCAGCCAGCCCCACGGCTCGACATAAAACTCCGTCCAGTCGTGCATGTTCCAGCCCGAAGGCTTGGTCTCCCAACCCGATTGCCAGCGGGCCGGAATGCCGGCCGCGCGGCACATGGTGATGAAGAGAATGCTTTGAATACCGCAGTCGCCCTTTTGCGACGAGAGGGCCTTGGTCGAAAAGCTGGGGATCAGGCAATATTCCTCTTCAGCGCAATAGCGAATCTTCGAGTCCACGTAGTTGAATATTTTCCGGGCCCTCGCCAGCGGATTGCTCTCATCGCCGACAACCCGCGCCACCGTCTGCTTCAGCTCCGGCGTGAAGAGAATGTGAGGTGCTCGCTCGGCAAGCCATCTCTTATCAAAGTCAGCCGGCAACGGCCGCGCATCTTCATCGCGAAGGGTGGGATAATACGCGTGAGAAACATATTCAAACGTGATCTCAAAAGTATTTGATTTGGCCGGATCGTCGAGGCGCTTTTCGAAATAAGCAGTTCGCTGCGCATTGGCCAGAATCCGCCCATCCTTCACGCCAACGGCACTGATTCGCGGATCGGCCGGCGCGGCGCTGATCAGCTTCACCTCGCTCTGCTGGCGACATTCCTGTGGAAACGGCAGCCACACCCGCAGCAACGATCCCTTCTTCGCCCCCGCCAGATTCGCCGGGACTGTCACCTTATATTGAATCCGATGGCGAACCGGCGTCACCTCGGCCCGGCCCGTTCGCTGCGCCTCCTCAATCACTTTGGCCAGATGATCGGTTAGAACAAATTTTCCGCCCGCGGTGGAATCCTTCCCACACCGCTGCTTCGCTTCATCGCAAAACCGCAACAGATTGGAAGGCTCCCGGCGGAAATAAGCCACCTGGCCATCGATCATCCGGTGCTGAAGCTGCCCCGCCTCGCGCCATCGCTCCAGGTCATTGGTCGTTACATCCGGAATCCTCCCCTTCACCTTCTCCAACAGTTGCTGCGGTGTCAGTGCATACTCCTGACGCATGCGCTTGAGAATCTCCTTCATCTCCTCCCGCGATCGCTGAACCTCCAGGTCATCCGAGCGCTCATCCAGCCGCGCCACCAGTTCCTTCGATGGAAATCCTCCGCCCATGCAGATGCGTTTGATCTCCTTCAGCGCCGGATCATCGCTCGTCCACGCCATCGACGCTCCGCTGGGAGCAGCCGTTTGCGCACGCGCAATAGTGGCCGATGGAATCATCAGGGCGGCGATTATAAGGGTAATTCGTGGCGACATTGCATTTGCCGGGTGATAGGAATCAAGGCAGTGGCACCGCCCTGATCTCGTACATCCGCGTGGTCTTCAACTCGCGCTTGAAATCCCCGCCGTTCGCGCCCTGCGCGCCCATGCTGTAGGTGCTGACCACCGTCCCATACGCCACGACGTGATTGAGCGACGAATCCACCGGAAGCAGCCACGAAAACGTCGACTCCATCGTCACATTGCGGATCGAAATCGGCGCGTTGGCCTCGTCGGCCGCTTTCATTTTGGCCCGCTGCACCTTCGTCTCTCCGGTGATGTTCAAGCACTGAACCCCATTGGCCTTCTCCCGCCCATTGAGCTTCAGCGATCCACTGATCGCATCCGGCTTCACCTGATAATCATGCCGCTTCAAATCCTCGGCCATCGCGTTCGCGTTCACCGACCAGGTGTCCCCGATTTTCTGCCGTCCCTTCGGTCCATATAGCTCATCCGCCAGCGCTGCATTGGCCGCCGGCAAATCGGCCACCAGGTCCAGCGCCTCGATCTGCGCATCGGTCAGCTTTCCATCGGCGGCCGTGTAAACCGTGCCCTTTCCATCCGGCCCGATGGCCGCCGTGAAGACTTTTCCCTTCGGCAACACCTCCTCATCCTTCTCGCCACTGGCCTTCACACATTTTTCAACCACATAGGTCACCTTCAAATCCCGCCCCTTCTCATCCACCTCCACAATTTCCGCCACCGCCTTCAGCTCGATGGCGACAACCTGCTCCGGGTCGCGCGCCGCCTTGCCGTCGGCCGTCGTCACCACCTCGCGCTTCACCGCGCTGGTGATCGCCACATCAAACTTCATCCCCGCCTTGTCGGGACGATGAATACGAATTTCGTAATCCGTCTCCGCCGCCCGCGCCAGGCCGCAGAGCGAAACCATCAATAACAGGTGGCACAAGCGAAAACGCATGGATTAAATCTCCTGCCCCGCATCTTACCGCCCCGGCCGGTCCAGCTTCAGTTGAATCCGCTCGATCCCGTGAAGAATATCCTTGGCCGAGCGAAACGCCGGATTCACCGGATCGGCCGGCCGCAAAATCTCCCTGGTCAGCTTCTCCAACTGCCGCGCATCGTCGCTTTTGGGATCATAGAGAATCAAATCCGTCAAATCCGGGTTCTGATGCGGGGAATTAAACTGCACGGCCAGGTAAAAAAAGTCGATCGCCTTGTCCACCTTCTGCAATCCGCGGCTGATAACATGCGATGTCACCGCGCCGGAAATCGTCATCTTCTCCAGCATCACCTGGATGTGACTCGTCCGCATCAGCTCATCAAACAGTGACTCCAGCAGCGGATTTTCGGCCAGATTTTCATCATCCCGCACCGAAGAACCAAAATCGACAAACCCAACCCCCTCTTCGGTAATCACCATGTTGTCCAGCCGCAGATCAAGGTGAATCACGTGCGCCACGTCATGTATGACCCGCAGCAAATCCGCACTCTGCCGCGCGAATTCCATCTGCGAAAGCGGCGGCCCGCCATTTTGCAACCAGCGGAGATAGAGCTTGCGAACGAATCCCCGCTTGTCCTTCTCCAGATTGATCACCCGCGGCACGCGGCGGTTGTATGGCGCTGGCAAATCCCGCTCGAGAATCTTCAGGATCGCCGCCTCGCGCGTCAGAAATGTCGGGAAAATTTTCTCCGTGAACTTTCGCGCCCGCTTTTCAATCACATCCTGCGTCATCTCCGGCCATCTTCGCCTCAGCCGGTGCACCACCGCCTCAATCGTCGGCACTTCCTTGAGCACCACCAGCCTGTCCTGCGGCGATGGATGCCGCACCAGTTGCACGTGATAAGTAAACCGGTCGGTATCCTCCCCCGGCGCAATCAGGTCCACCTTGCGCGCGATGAAATAGCGCAGCTTGCGAAACAGCGGCAACCCCAGTCGGAGCGATCCCAGCGGTTTCTCCAGCGCGAATCCGTGCGATGAATATTGCCGGGAAACGGCCGCCGTCTCCGCCGCGCTGTGCGATACAAAAACCACCAATCCCCCCCAGCGCAGCTTCGCAAACACCTTCTCCGGCGCGTGAGGAGTATCCGATGAAATAAACAAAAAATCGGCCAGGCCGCTTCGCGATGCCTGTCCGTTGAAGTATCGCGCGAACTCCGGATCGTGCCGCAGCACGCGGTCGATGATGGGCTGGGCAAGCTTTGCCGGCGGCGCATGCGGCGCGGGCGGGGGCGCTACGCCTCCGCTGGCGATTGCGCCCGGTCCCAGGCCGGTTTTGCTTGTTGATGTCAACAAATTTATCTTTATCTGAATTCAACGTCCGGTTTGTGTGTGGCGACAAACCGATCAACTGCGTCGGTAAGATTGCCCGGGAATCGCTCGGCTCGGAACCGAATGTTTGCACCAACCTCGTCTCCTTCCATTCTCACAATTTCAATCAATCCAACGCGACCCATCCCCTGAGTTGGGTAGAGCGTCGGCGGTGCAAGCTTCCCGAAGCGAGTGCTCGTCGATGTGGTGCCAAGATGCAAATAAGCGAGCCAGCGAAACTGAGCTGGAAAGTTCATCACTTGTTCTATGGCTTTCGGCAAGTTGAAAACGGGCTTTTTAATTTCTACAAGATGAACGTCTCCTGTGCCGGCGCGGTCGATTGCCAGCACATCGGCTTGCAGCGGTGAGTTCGGCCACTCCGCATCAAAATAAATATTGGGCACCGTAAGGTCGCGTATCAAGCAGTCTGCGACAGCTTCTCGTCCTCTGTGCTCTAGTCGCTGCAGATAGTTCATGATGATCAGTCCATTGCCGCAAGCCTCAGATGTTTTCTCGCCCAAATCCCAAATCTCTCTGCATTCAGCCTTGCTAGTTTTACTTGATTTATATCGACCCGCTTCTCAAGGTAGGCGACGTCGTTCTTGTGCTTGATCAGCCAGCGAAAAGGCGCCACACCTGCATCATCAAATCTACGGGCGGCGCAAAGGCGGGCTAGTTCCCGGATAGCCGAGGCGTGATCTTGTTCATTGCATCGTTGCCCTTTGGCGGTAACAAAGACGGCATCTGCGAAAGAAATCGCGCTATGAATAGCTAGAAGGGCAACCGCTGGTGCGAATGCTTCAAGATCGTAGTCTCCCAAATGTGCCATACCGGCCCCAAATGCCTCGGCTCTGGAGAGAAAGTGCTGAGCCTTATCTTTCCCGACAAACTTCATCCAGTCTCTTCCCAAGAACTGCTTTGCTGATCAAACCACTCCCGCAATCCCCGTATCAATCTTACCCGTCACAAATTCCCGCGGATCGGTCACGTGTCCCGTCAACGCACTCGCGGCCACCGTCAGCGGCGAGGCCAGATAAACCGCCGCGTTCCTGCTACCCATTCGTCCGGGGAAATTCCGATTCGTCGTCGAGATGCACACTTCAGTCGATTGGAGCCTTCCAAACGTATCCGCCGGCCCGCCCAGGCAGGCCGAGCAGCCGCTGGGACCCACCAGGCACCCCGCATCCAGCAGAATCTCCTCGATGCTCTTCTCGTTGCTATCCTTGGGCACACCCACCAAATTCAGCCGCTTCATGTCGGCGTGAACCTCGGTCGAACCCGGCACCACAAACGTCGGCACCTTCACCTTGTTCCCCTTGAGGATGCTGGCCGCAAAAATCATGTCGGTGATCTTGCCGCCGGTGCACGAGCCGATGTACGCCCGATCCACTTTCACGCTGCGGCAGTTGTGCGCTGAATCCTTGTTATCCGGCGAGTGCGGCTTGGCCACCATCGGCTCCATCGTCGCCAAATCCCACTCGTGCTCGAAAACGTACTGCGCGCCCGCATCTTCCTTCACCACATCCCAGTTCGGCAGATTCGAGCGGTTGTTCACATAAGCCAGCGTCTTCTCATCCACATCGCACACGCCGTTCTTCCCGCCGGCCTCGATGGCCATGTTGGTGAGCGTCATGCGATCTTCCAGCGTGAGCGACTTGATCCCATCGCCGGTGAAATACATCGAGCGATAAGTTGCCCCATCGACGCCGATTTCGCCGATCACCGCCAGAATCAAATCCTTGGCCGTCAGATACGCCGGAATCTCCCCGTGAAACATGAACTTCATCGTCGGCGGGACCTTCAGCCACAGCTTCCCCGTCCCCAGCACAAATCCCGCATCGGTATTTCCAATCCCCGTCGCGAATTGGCCAAACGCGCCGGCCGTACACGTGTGCGAATCCGTCCCCAACAGCACCTCGCCCGGCCGCACGT
>JBGPEF010000290.1:0-7238 GCA_041482675.1 Tepidisphaeraceae bacterium
AAGTGAAACGCGATGCGAAGCTCGGGCCAATTACGCTCGCGGCGGAGCTGGAATATCAGGTTTGCAACGACGCCGTGTGCTATCCGCCGGAGACGGTGGAGCTGAAATATCCCACGACCATCGGTTCGCCGGGCCGAAGTCTGGAGCCCAATGATCCCGAGCCATTTCGCAAGTGGGACCCTGCCCAGCTTGCGCTGATCGCCAAACCCATAGCACCGCCCCACGAGCGGGTGATGATCTTTGGGCGCGAGCTGACCGACAAGTCTTATTTGTTCGCGTTCGCGGCCGCTTTTCTGATCGGGATCATTTTCAATGTGATGCCGTGCGTGCTGCCGGTGGTGCCGTTGAAGGCGATTGGGTTTTATGAGGTCTCGCAGCACAATCGGGCGCTGTCGCTGGCGTTTGGGGCGGTTTTCAGCGTGGGGTTGGTGGCGACGTTCGCGGTGCTGGGATTGTTCGTGGTGGTGCTGCGCTGGCTGAACTGGGGGGAGCTGTTTGCGAATCCCTATTTTCTGGCCGGGATTGTGGTGATTCTGGCGGTGATGGGATTGAGCATGTTTGGGGTGTTCACGGTGGGGCTGCCGACGACGGTGTATCGGTTTGCGCCGCGGCATGACACTTATCTGGGGAATTTTCTGTTTGGGATTCTGACGGCGATTCTCTCGACGCCGTGTACGTTTGGGATGTTTTTCGGCTTGCTGATTTGGGCGAGCCAACAGCCGGCGTCGATCGGGCTGTCGCTGATGATCATGGTGGGGATCGGGATGGCGTTTCCGTATTTTGTGCTCAGCGCATTTCCCGAATTGGCGCGGCGGATGCCGCGAACTGGACCGTGGGCGGAATTGGTGAAGCAGATGATGGGGTTTTTGCTGATCCTGTCGGCGATTTATTTTGCGAGGCGGTTTATTGAGGAATCGCTGGGGGCGTATGCGTTCTGGTGGTCGCTGTGGGGGATCGTGGCGGCGGCGGGGATATTTTTGATCGTGCGGACGGCGCATTTCTCACAGCGACTGATGCCGCGGCTGGTGGCGATTGTGATTGCGCTGTTGATGGTCATTCCGGCGGGGGCATTTGCGTATCGGATCACCAATCCGCCCATCGCGTGGCGGACTTATAGCGCGGAGGCGCTGGCCGAGGCCAGGGCGAAGAAGCGGGTTGTGTTGCTGGAATTCACGGCGGCGTGGTGCGGGAATTGTCTGGCGCTGGAGGGGACGGTTTTTCACGATGAGCGGACGGTGGCGGCGATCAAGCGGGCCGATGCGCTGGCATTGCGGGTGGATCTGACGAAAAAAGATGCGCCGGGGTGGAAACTGCTCAAGGAGTTGAGCCCGGTGGCGGCGATACCGTACACGGCGGTGTTTCCAGCGAATGGGGGCGAGCCGATCAAGCTCACGGGGGTTTATTCGGCGGATGATTTAGCGCAGGCGCTACGGCAGGCGAGCGCAACGAAGTAAGCTCAAGACACGGGCATCGGAGTACCGCTGCCCATGCCACCCAAGACAGAACAACCTCGCGTACTAGAAGAGCTCGGCGAGAGCCTTCTGTGTGGCGGCCACGCCGCCGCCGAAATTCACCTGTTTTCCGAGGGCTTTGAGCGCATGTTCGATGGCCGCGATGACGGCGAGGGCGTCGTAGGCGTCGGTGTAGCCCATGTGATTGACGCGGAAAATCTTGCCCTCCATCGATCCCTGGCCGCCGGCCAGATGAATGTTGTGCTTGTTTTTCAGGTGATTGCGGAAATCCTTGTCGGCGATTCCGGCGGGATATTTGACGGCGGTCACCGAATCGGCGGGATATTTGGAGAAGAGCTCAAAGCCGAGGGCGCGCACGCCCTGGCGGAAGGCTTCGGCGATGAGATGGGTGCGCTTCCAGACCATCTCCAGCGTTTCCTCCTGGATCATCTTGAGGCTGACCCGCTGGGCTTCGATGAGCGTGTTGGCGGGGGTGAAGGGAGTGTCGCCATCTTCGAGGCTCTTGCGATACTTGGCCAGATCGAGATAGAAGGAGCGCCGGGCTTTATTCTTTTCGATGGCCACCCAGGCGCGATTCGAGAGGCCGATATAGGCGAGCCCGGGCGGGAGCATGAGGGATTTCTGGCTGCCGGTGATGGCGACATCGACGCCCCAGTCATCCATCTTGAAGGGGAGCGCGCCGATGCTGGTGATGCCATCGACGATGAGAAGGGTTTCGCCGGTGGGACGGACGGCTCGGCCGATCTGCTCGAGGTTGCAGACGGTGGCGGTGCTGGTTTCAGAATGAACGAGAATCACGGCGTCATATTTGGCCGCGCGCAGTTCAGCGCTGATCTGCTCGGCCGAGACGTGATCGCCGTATTCGAGCTTGATGTCCTTGTGCTCGATTCCGAAGGCGGTGCAGACGGCGGACCAGCGTTCGGCGAATTTTCCGTTGGTGACGACCAGGGCGCGCTGGCCGGGCGCGATGCAATTGACGATGCCGGCCTCCGCGGCGGCGGTGCCGGAGCCGGTGATGGTGTAGACCTGGGTTTTGGTTTGAAAGACGTATTGGAGGAGCGCCTGGCACTCGTTAAAGAGGGCGCGGAATTCGCTGGTGCGATGATGATGCACCGGTTTGGCGAGTTCGAGAAGCGTGGCCTCCGGCACACTGGTGGGCCCGGGGGTGAACAATCGATATTTCATCAACATTGTAAGTCCTCGTAATGGTCAGTCCGTCAGTGGGTCACTTGTTAACCGTGACGGGGAGGTGAAGCAAGTGGCCCGCGAAAGCATCTCCGCTTACTGCTTTGGCTTTCCGGCAACTTCCAGGATCACGACCCAGTCCTCCTCTTTCACAACTTTTGGCGGCGGGCAGGTCCACACGCCGTTGGCATCGCTTCGGACTTCACCGATGGGCGTTTTTTCGCCGCTGACCGGATCAAAGTATAGGCCCATGTATGCTGTGTCGGCGGCGAGATCATGAATTTCGATGGCCTGGGGCAGGGGCGCGTAGATGATGCGCACGCCGTCGGCGATGCCGGTGGCGTATGGAGTCTCCTTCGCCAACCGCGCTTGGTTCGCAAAACGCGCCCATTCCATATGCGGCGTGAATTTGTGCCACGGGTATTTTTCGAAGAGTTTCTTCCCGGCCGCGACCTGGCTCGATCCGGGCAGGTTCATCGCTTCATCCCAGGGGATCTTGCCGTAGCCAACACTGCCCGGCGGGTGATGCGGCGAAGGACCGTGGGGTTGACCGTTGCGATTGACTTGCCAGATGCCGTTGGCGCCGTAGGTGTGGCCGGCCGCGCCGTTCATCATGCAGATCCAGAACATTCGGCGGGTCCACCGGGTGGGCAAGTTGTCGCCGAGCATCTCGTAGGCGGCCTCGCCGTTGATGACCGGCATGATCGATTTTTCGGCGTACGATTCGCTCACGGTGCGCAGCGTTGGTGCGACGGCTTCGCGCTGGCCGTGAGGCGTCTGGAGCATGTCGAAGTCCAGCAGCGTTTCGTCGTCGGTTGCGTTGCGCGCGGATAGTCGGCCGATGCCTGTTGGGTGAATTGTCACTGGTCTGTGAAATGGATCGGTGGCGCGGATGTAACGCAAGACTTCCGTCCACTGGGAGACCTGTTTTCGGTCATCGTAGGGAAAACCTTTGGCCAGATACCAGGGGAGATTGGCCTCGCCGGCGGCACACCAGACAACGGGCAGCGCGCCATAGCGCGCGATCAGGTTGCGCCAGTGCTGTTTTGTTTTCTCAGGCCCCATCCACTGCATGAAATAGCCCCAGGCGCCGACGATGCATGGCGTGAAGCCCTGATCGACCAGATAGAAAATCCGCTGGTCGGCGGCGTTGAAATATTCCGGCCGGATGGCGGTGTAATTTTCCTGCCACGGAAACCCGGCCTCGTTGGCGCCGCGAGGATCGAATGGGTGCATGTCCGGATAGAGACCCGCGACGATCTGGATGACGTTGAAGCCTTTTGCCTTGCGATCTTCCGCCAGCTTCTTCACATCTTCCGGCCAGCGCAATCGCTGGCAGAGGCCCATCCACCAGGTGTCGCCGAGCCAGAAGAAGGGTGTGCCATCGGCGTGCTCCAGATAGCGCTTATTGGCCGCGACGCGCACGGGGCCGTGTGCGTAGAGCGGGTTAGTTCCGGTGTACGGCGTGATGGTTACTTCGCCGCCTACGGCATGGAGGCCTTTGTCGGTTGCATCCGTGCTCTCGCTGCGGAATCGATGCACGCCGACGAGTGGCGAGGCATAACGCGCTTTCCAGACCGCACCGCCGGCCCAAAAGGCGGGGACGCGAAATTCCTTTCCGTTCGGATCGGTGAAGATGACATCCAGGGCGACGTCGTTGAACGGATTCTTATAGGAACGCGCCGCGGTGAATGTCAGCTCGGTCATGACATTGGCCTGCGTTTCGCGCGCTGGCCCGGCCGCGACGGCGTGGACTGAGAGTGCCGCCAAAACCATCAGTGCGATAATCGCCCCTGAAGACGCGTTCTTGAGCAGGTTTGCCCTCATCCTTTGCTTTCCCATCCCGAAAGTCTACCGCCAAACGGCGGACGGTGGGGCCTATCTCCAATGACCGCCATATTCCTGGTCTCAAAGTCATGCCTGATTTCGCCGATAGTGGATTCATGAGCACCAATCCTGGAGTTATGGGCCTTTCCGAAGCTGGGGGCAACGAGTCTTTGCCGGTTCAGAGTGGGGGGCTGTTCGCGACCCACTGGCGTGGCAATTATTCGCTGGCCAAAAGCTATTGGCGCAACGGCGTTCTGCTCTTCGGGCTGGGCATCAACCTGCCGCTTATGATCCTGATCTTGGTCGCGCTGATTGTCTTTAAGGAAAAGCCGGCCCTGCAACTGATCGTCTGTTTGGGCGAGATGGCGCTGATCCTCGCGGCCTACGTTTGGGTGTTGGTGGGCACCTGGCGTGCGGCGAGAAAATACAAGGGGCCGCGCATCTGGGCGATTCTCGCGCAGATCGGCATGATCATGGGCGTGATGGTCACCATCGCCCATGTCGGGCAGGATATCTCGATCATCTCTCACGTCGCCTCCGGGCACGTGGCGGCGGAGAATGTGACCCTCGGGCGATGAAGCGTATCGCGACCGGGCAGCATTCACCTGGGCGCTTTCATCTCATTTGCAAAGCGCGGCCGCTAACAAGGACATTATGAACAGCAATCCTGTCGTGGCGAACCTGGATGAAGCACGCCCGGATGCGTCGTTGCCGGCCCGAAGTGGCGGCCTGTTTGCCACGCACTGGCGCGGCGATTATTCGCTGCCGCGAAGCTACTGGATAAACGGCGTGGTGATCTTCCATATCGGCATCAACCTGGCCCTGCTGATGGTGCTGGGCATCGCGTTGGCCGCGTTCAAGGGAAAGACCGCGTTGGTGCTGATTGTCGGCCTGGGTGAGGTCGGGTTGCTCGTTGCCGCCTATGTTTGGGCGCTGGTGGGGATTTGGCGAGCCGCCCGCAAATACCAGGGATCGCGCATCTGGTCGATCCTGGCGCGCCTGGCCATCCTGTTTGGGGTTTTGGTGAGCATTGGGAATCTCTTCAACATGCTGGAGATGATTGGTCGTGCCGCGGAGCATTGATCGGCGCTGTCCGCAGTGTGCAAGTCGGGGGGCCTATCGCGGGTTGGGGATGCGCGCGGCAAATTCTGGTAATGTCGATCCTGAACCTGCCCGATAGTCAGCGCATGACCGCATCACCAGCAATATTCACTGCTCCGCCAACCTCCGCCGCGCAACTCAAGTTTAAGAAACAGCCCGGCGAGTTGGTCCGGATGAAGGGGAATCTCCATTTGACGGTGGGCGAATCGGGGATCAAGAATCTCCTGACCGGAAAATACCAGGTCACGGAGCTCACCGTCTTCCTCACCAATCAGCGATTCGTCGCCACCAAGGCGCGGCAATATTTCCCCTGGGGACCCCTCGTCTGGCTCATTCGCGCTTTCTTCGCGCGAAAAATCATCTTCAGCTTTAACCTCGCCGAACTCGCGGCCATCAAGCTCGACCCGGCACAGAAAACCCAGTTGATTCTCCAGACCACAACCGGCCAGGAGTTTCGGGTGGTTTCCAATTCGCTGTTTAACAGTCAGCCGAAATGGCTTGCTGCACTCACCAGTACCATCAAAGAATCCGCTCCCGGGACGAACATCCAGCAGACCGAGTCGGCCGTCACGTTTGCCCGAGCCTGATTTAGAGCAACCTTATTGCGGGCCTAATTGGTGCGTGCAGGTTGGGGGGACCCCGTCGCGCGCTTGCCTCGTCGATATCTCCAGATTTTCGTGACGGCGGCCGTCCAGACGAGCAAAACTCCCATCGCAATCGGCGCGGCGTGGGGCGCGTCGATGAACTGCACGGCCAGCAGCGGCAGCGCCAGCACGGCAATCCAGAAAAATTTTACGCGATCCAGGCTGAGGCGCGCCACCATGGCCGCAAATGCGACCGTTGCGGCAAGGCCCAGTAGCGCGCTGGTCAGTCGATCAGCGCCAAAAGAAGCGATCACCGCCACCAGCGCCAGCAGCGGAACTTCGCGACGAAGCATCGGCGCTGGAATCCCCAGGGCATTGGCCTTCGCCATCGCCTGGGCTGCCTCCTCGGTTCGGCCGAGCTTTCGCAACGAGTCGGCCAATTGCATCCAGAGCGTCGCATTGTCGGGATGCATTACCGCTGCACGCTGGAGCGCCTCGACGGCTCCGAGATGATCGCCGCAGCCCGCACGGCACACACCGAGCCAATACCAGGCCGCGCCGTCGGTTTCGCGGTGACGGACCACCTCGTGGAATGCACTTGCTGCCTCGGAAAACTTCTTCTTCTCGCGCAGCGTCGTGCCAAGATTCGCCCATGCCGTGACGTAATCAGGATCGAGCTTGATCGCCTGGCGCAGGGCCTGCTCCGACGCCTTGTATCGCCGCATGCCGCGCAGATCGTGCCCCAGATTGTTCCAGGCGGTCTTCTGGCCGGGATCCAACGCGAGGCCCTTTTTGTAGCAGCGGGTGGAGCGGCGAAAATTTCCATCGCGGCCGAAATACCAGCCGAGCGTGAACCAGCCCATGGCGCTATCGGGCTGTTGACGGACAAGTTTTCCCAAGACGGCAACCGCGCCGACTTTGTCGCCCTCGCCGCGCAATTTGCCGGCGGTCTGTAGAAGCGATTCGGATTCCGCGGCAGCGACGGCGATGCGCTGCTGTTTTTCTGCTTCGGCCCTCTGCTGGGCGTGCTGCCGTCTTGCGGCTTCTTCCTCTGTCTGGCGCGCACTCG
>JBGPEF010000291.1:0-7201 GCA_041482675.1 Tepidisphaeraceae bacterium
ACCGAACAGTTCTGGAATGTTCAAGGAGTGGAAGGAATCCTGGCGTTGCGGAGCATGTGGCTCAGCGAGGATCAGCGGTCGACATACTACTGGTTGGGGCGCCCTTCAAAAGCAAGGGCCGCATAAACTGTCACGCACCCAATTAAGTTAGATGAAGCACTTTGGAATTGCAATCAAAATATCAATCGATTAGAATATTTTTCTCCCCGCATCTCTTCATGTCCTCGTGCGCGGAGCTTCTTTACCGAAAGGGGCATCAGATGGATCAGCGCCATCCTTCCGCCCGCCGTGGTTTTACCCTCGTTGAACTCCTCGTTGTGATCGCCATCATCGCTGTTCTGATCGCCATTCTTCTTCCCGCAGTCCTTGGTGCCAAGGAAAGTGCCAATCGCGTCAAGTGTTCCAGCAACCTCCGCCAAATCGGCATAGCTCAAAACGCGTACGCAGTGGATAACAAAGGCCATTACCCACGGACCTATGCCGAGGAAGGTAACTCTGACGATTCTGCACCGATCTATTTCACAGGGCCACTCGATCAAATTCCCTTCGACCTGAGACCGTGGCGCTCACCGAGCGGGACTACAGCTTTCCTGTCGCCGAGCGACGTGACTGCATCCATCTACCTGCTTGTTCATTACAAGATGCTTTCGCTCGACGTCTTCCTTTGTCCCTCGAGCGACCAGAAGCGGGACTTCGTCCTCGATCCCATTACCCTCCTTGAAGTTCCCCCAACTGAGCGTTTCAATTTCAGCGACCAAACGCCTTACAGTTGGAGCCTCAGCTATTGCTTCGCTTTTCCGTTCGTGCAGAAGCGCAACGAATTCGACCGAGAGATGGATTATCGCCCCGCTCCCCATGGCCCCGCGGAAAATGCGCTCGCCGCCGACCGCAATGACGGCATCGACCGCTGGAGGAGCACCAATCCAAACGCCCCGCAGGGCGACATGCAGATGATGAACAGCCGCAACCACAGAAGCAAAGGCCAGAACGTCCTCTTCAACGACGGCCACGTCGCCTGGTGCACCAATCCATTCGTCGGCTACAGCCGCGACAATATCTACACCACCAAAATCCCCATGCCCGAGATCAGTTCGCGAAAACACGTCCCCACCAACCGCTACGACAGTATTCTCGGTCCGCAACTGCCGCTGGAAACGAACATGCGCTAGCACTTGCCATTCATCAGCGAGAAAGGATCTCCGTCCAACAATCGATGATGCTCTTCGTTTCCGCCTCCGGCGAGTAGGTCTTTCGAATGAAAGCCGCAGCCGTCCTCGCCATCTCGTTCAGCCGCATCGGGTCCCGCGAATACTCCTCCAGCACCCCCTCCACCGTCTGCGCATACGTCAGAATCTGGCCCACATCAATCGGAAATCCGTAGTTGCTGGTGAGCATCTCCCTGCCGCCATTGCCGTGGTACCCTATGACGATCGTCGCGCTGGCTTGCGCCTCTGCCACCGGGAGACCGAAGCCCTCGGGCGCGCCAAACGAAAGCAATATCGCCGATTCGCGGATGATTTCCGCCGCCCGCGCTTCTGAAACCTTGTCAATTTCCCGAATCGTCCACCCAGTGAGTTTCTTTCGATACCGCAGGATGTAAAGCACCTGCTTCGCATCATCCACGTTCTTGCGCGGCATGAAACAAATTTGCTTTTTCTTGGGCTCCTTCGGAGGGAAATAAAGCCGGGGGTTAATGCTGTAACGCATCCGGTAAATCGGCAACTTCGGAAACACCCACTCCAGATACCGCTTGCTGTCTTCCGACACCACAATCGTCGCCACCACCTCCGGATGCAGGTAAGGCGTCTTCACGCGGCCTGCCAGAGGATATCGCATGAAAGTGTAATATACGTTTTGGTTCAGGATCACCTTGCGTTTCCCCTGCGCCCATTCCGCAATCTTCAATCCCCCTATCTCCGAGAAGACCGCGACGTCCTCCTCCTTCATCTTCACCGCCCCGCGCAATACCGGAGTCTCATACTCAAACCAGTCAATTTTGAATTTCGGTGACGCGTGTACGATAAACGCGGAAAATCCATTGGCATTGAGAATGTCCACATGCCTGTACAACATTCTCATACCCCCCAGGGGGCGACTGAGGTCGGGGGCAAATATATAGATCGTCGGTTTTGGCATGTTTCCCATTCCCGTTTCCGCTCATCTCAAACTCTAACCTGCCTGAACATGACCGCAAATCGCGCTGCATCCCGCTACCGTCAATCTGCTTCGATGTGTATATTCCCGCCCAAGCACCGGATGTACATCCGGTGTTCCGGATGGAGCAGACTCAGTCCCCAGCGATAGATGTGAATGGCGCGGCCGCGCGGCGGCGAAGGGGGATGCTCTATGCCGTCGAGGCAGTGACGGGGCTGGCCTCGACGATGCTGATCATCTCGATTTTCTTTTACACCGAGAGGAAATTTGGATGGGGAATGCGGCAGAACCTGATTCTGGCCGCCGTGCAGGGGCTGGTCTATGTGGTGGGGTCGCTGGCGGCGAGTTCGATCAGCCAGAGATTCGGGCGGCGCAGGTCGTTGCTGGTGCTGTTTGTCTTGATTGGTGCGATTGCGGCGGTGGGGATTTTCCGGCCGACGCCGAGGGTGGTGACGAGCCTGCTGATTACGTACACGCTGGTGATCTCGCTGACCTGGCCGATGATTGAGAGCCTGGTGTCGGCGGGAATTGGGGCGAAGGAGTTGTCGCGCGTGTTGGGGGCTTACAACCTGGTCTGGGCGGGCATCGGCGCCTGCGCGGTGGCGATCAATGGGACGATCATCGAGCACTGGCCGCGGGGAGTGTTCATTATTCCGAGTGTGGCGCATGCGGTGGGATTGATCCTGCTGTGGCTGACACCGCCGGGGCCCGCGCCGGGCGGGGCGAGCAATGGCAAGGAGGATTTGCGGGCGGAAGATGCGCTGCTCGAGCAGCGGAGGCTGGCGCTGTGGCTGTCGAGGATCGCACTGCCGGCAACCTATATCGTGATATTCAGCCTGTCGGCGATGCTGCCATCGCTGGCGGCGGTGAAGCGGTTGCCGACATCGTATGCGACGCTGATTGGCAGCGCGTGGCTGGTGGCGCGGTGGTTTACGTTCTGGTTCCTGGGGGCCACGCACTGGTGGCACACCCGGCCGAGATTGCTGCTGTGGGCGGCGATGTTGATGCTGCTGGGATTCATTGGCACGGTCGGCCCGGCCACGCGCGAAGGACCGCTGACGACGATTCTGGCGGTGATGATCGGGTCGCAGATCGTGCTGGGGATGGCGCTGGGGCTGATCTATTCGGCGAGCCTGTATTTTGGCATGGTTCTGAGCGATGGGAGCACGGAGCACGGGGGGTATCACGAGGCCCTGATTGGACTGGGGCAGGCGGTGGGCCCGCTGGCGGGTGCGATTGCGCAGTGGATCTGGCCGGGCAGCGCGGTCGCGGGGATCGTGGCGGTGAGCGGACTGGTGGGTTTGGCCATTGCCGGGGCCGGCGTGGCTGCGAAGCGGGCGCGGCGGGCCCAATGAGCCACATCGTGGACAATTCCCGGCTACTTCGACAGTTGGCGCAAGAGCGCGGTGACGGTTAGAGTGCGCTTGAGGAAATCTATGAAAACAGGAATGAGAATACTCGTCGTGCTGGTTGGTGGACTGCTGCTGGGGAGCGGGATTGGCGGATGCGCTACCGACCGGGCGGTGGTCGACCAGGCGGACCAGTTCAACACTACGCTGGACAAGGCGGTGATTCACGATCCGCAGTTGGAGAGCTATTTCCAGCGATTGGGGACCCGGATTATCGCGGGCGCCAAGGCCTATGACGCGGAGGCGAGCAAGAAGGATGAGAACAAGTGGATGTTCTCCAAGGACATGGAGTTTCACCTGGTGAACAGCAAGACGCTCAACGCCTTCACGACCGGCGGGGAGCACATGTACATTTACAACCAGCTTTTCCAGGAAGCGAAAACCGAGGATGAGCTGGTGGCGGTGATGGCGCACGAGTATGCGCACGTGTATCGCCGGCACGTGCAGCAGGGGATGAACCGGCAGTATGCCGTCCTGGGCGCGGCCGCGGCGGCGGGGGCGGCGGGATACGGGCTTGGAGGCAGTGAGAAGGGGGGCGAATACGCGGGCCTGGGGGCGGGCGTGGCGATGATGGCCGGACAGTTCGTGGGGATGAGCTACACGCGCAAGGATGAGGCGGAGGCGGATGAGTATGGTTTCAATTTTTACACGCGGGCGGGTTGGGATCCGCGGAAGTTTGGGGACTTTTTCCAGCACATGATCGAGAAGGGATATGACAAGGGGCCGGATTATTTGAGCGATCATCCATCGTTGAAGAGCCGGCTGGAGCTGGCGCGTCAGCGGGCGGATCAGGTGCAGAGGGACGCGTCGAAATGGAAGCGGCAGGACATAGCCAGCCCGGAGGAATTCCGCCGGTTGCAGCAGCGGGCGCGGGACCTGGGGGCGCGGCTGCCGGATGACAAGTCGTTGCAGCAGGTGCAGAAGCTGCTGGCGGCGCTGCCGAGGAGCTGCATCACGCCGGCAATTCATGAGGATCAGAGGAAGGCGGAGCAGGAGTTGCTCTATGAGATGGAGAGGGAGAAGAAGAAGGAGAAGAACCGGAAAGCGGATCGGACCTCGTAGGATTTGCGATTTTTGATTTTTAATTTGCGATTGATTTTTTATCGTGAAGGTCATTTCGCCGGGATGGGTGAGGTGCGAAGGGAGTGGCCGCGGAGGTCGGTGTCGTTGGCGAATACGTAGTGCGTGAGCTGGTTGCTGAGCACCATCGTTAAGGGGCGCGGGTCGGGGCGGACGCGGGGGTTGGGCGGGCCGTCGCGGACATAGGCGACGGTGCGGCCGGTGATGCAGCGGCCGAGCAAATCCTGCTGATAGACGAGCAATCCTTCCCAATTAAATTCGGTGGCGCGGCCGGCGTCGTAGCGGGTCCAGCCGGAGATTGCGCCGGCCGAGTCGTGGTGATAGACGTCGCGCCAGGATTTGGGGGCGGAGATGTCGGAATCGACGTAGTTGACGCGGTAGGAGGTGGAGAGGATTGCGGGGTAATAAACCGTGGCGAGGATTTCGGCATTGAATTTCTGGAGCATCCTATTCTGATAGGCGGTTGGATTTTGTGGTGGATCGGCGGGGAGGCCGGAGTTGGCGAGCTGCTGGCGGGCGTTGGCGAATCGGCGCTGGCGCTCGGGATCGGATTTGATCATTGAGTCGCGCAGGGCGGCGGTGTCGGAGGCGAAATTGGGGTCGGCCATCATTACGGCGAAAATCGAAGTGAGGCGGTCTTTGGCGGACATGTCGTAGCCGGGGAGCTTGCGGGAAAGAATCTGATCGGACGATTTTTCGGCCGAGGCGAGGGCGTCGTTGATGAACTTTTCATCCTCCTGGGCGCGGGTTTTGGCCTCGCCGGAGGCACGGGCGAGGAGGGCCGCAATTTCCTGCTGCCGCTGGCGGAGCTTGGGGAGGGAGGTGTTGAGGGTGGCGTAGTCCTGGCTGATTTGCTTGAGTGCGGCGAGCTCGGGTTCCTTGAGGACCTTCTTGAGCAGGGCGATGGCGGGATTGGGTTGTTCCTCGGCCAGCGCGGAGAAAAGCGCGCCGTAGTCGGAGATGGTGAGGGTGGGATCGCCGATTCCGTAGGCGACTTCGAGGATTTTGCCCTTGTCGTCATAAGTGCGGGCCTCGTTGTCGAGGCAGAAGAAGGTGATGAAGGCGGGGGCGGAATAGTACGTGCCGTTGTGGGCGAAGACGCCGATGTCGATGCGATTGGAGTCGATGGGTGAGCCGCCGGCGGTGGGGCGGCGCTCGTGCCAGGCGACGGAAATGTCGGCCGCGGCGCCGGTGGGGTCGGGCTTGATGGAAATCAGGTTTTCATCGCCGCGGAGGATGACCCAGTGAAACTTGAGGGGGAGTTGGTTGATGTCAAAGCTGGATTCCGCGCTGATTTTCAGGTGACGGGTGCGCTGCACGCCGCGAAAGATGCGGGCGATGGCGCAGGGAGAGTCGGCGTGTTTTTCGGTGGCCCCGGCCTCGAAGAAATCGCGGCCGTTGATGGCCTGGTCCTCTTCGAGGACGCGGAGCTGGACCATCGGCGGAATTTTTTCCAGGCGCAGGTCGTGGGCCATCTGGGCCATCTTCACTTCGTCAACCCAGTTGGGATCGAAGGCGCTGGGGTGGGCGTAGCCGGTGAGATACTGCTTTGGGTCGATGTTTTTGTTGGTGGTGCGGAAGATCATCTGGAGGGTGGGCATGAGGAGGCCGGTCTCGATGAGTTTTTTCTTCACCTCGGGACGAAACGAGGCGAGAGCGCCGGCGATGGCTTTGAGAAATGGCTGATCGGTGCCGGAGGAACCCTGGGAGGCGATGAGGTAGGGGGTGTTGGCGGGGAAGAGATCGCCATAGCCGGCCTCGCCGCCGCCGCGGGGAGGCAGGCCGTTGTGGCCGGGGTCGTGGTCGCGGTGTTCGGGATAGACGTAGAGATTGTTGTGGGTGTATTGCTGATAGAGGAATTCGATTCCGCCGCGGTTGGTGTAGTAGATGCGGATGTTGCTGCCGGTGGCGGTCGCGGGGGCGGCGGTGGAGGAGTTGCCGAAGACGACGCGGGGAATGAGGAAGAATTGCGCGCCCCAGTCGCGGTTGATTTTGCGGTCCTGCTCGGTGTAGGGGATTTTCTGGAGGCCGGGAAAGAGGGCGATTTTGAGATCGGAATGGCCGCGGTCGCGATTGTCGTAAAAATCGCCTTGATTACCGGCGGCGGCGCCTTCGGATTGCCATTGGCGGAGGAGTTGGGGGAGGGTGGGCTGATCTGCGCCGCGGGCGGGAGCGAGGAGGGAGACGGCAATGATGGCTGCAAGGAGGGCAGACCGCATGAGATTGTTGTAGGGGGACATGGGGGGCGGGACAAGGGAGGAGGGGGAAAGGTGAAACGTGAAACGTGGAACGTAGAACGGGAAACGTGAAGACGTGAAGACGTGAAGACGTGAAACGTGAAGACGTGAAGCGAGTTAGTCATGGATGATTCCCTCCGTTGTCGGGCGTTGCAGGGGTGATGGGGTTGGAGAAGCGGGGGAGGTGTTTGTCGGGGCGCTGGGTGGGGAGGAGGCGGTGGCAGTTCATGAGGATGGGTTGGAAGCGGTGGTCGCGGCCCTGCTCGTCGTAGAGTTGCATCCACCAGAGGAGTGCGCCGGGATCCTGGAGGAGCTGATAGT
>JBGPEF010000292.1:0-7200 GCA_041482675.1 Tepidisphaeraceae bacterium
AACCCCCCTTCACCTCACCTCCCCCTTCGTCGCAAACGTCACCTCCAGCCATACACAGTCGCTCTCCGTCTTGATCACCGGATTCTGCATCCGCGCCGGCAGCAAAATCGTCTCCCCTTTGACCAGCGTCACCACTTCCTTGACCCGGTCCACGGTGATCCGCGCCCTTCCCTCCAGCATGATCCACACCACCGGCTCGTCATACGGCACCGGCTCCTCAACCCCCTCCGTAAACCGCACCTTCTCCAGCTTGAAATACGGACAAGTGACCAGACGCGAAACCGTCGTGAACAACCCCGCCACATGGTCCCGCCGCTGCGGCGGCTCCCGCTGCGGATCAAAATCAATGCAGTCCAGCGCCTCACTAATGTGCAGCCTCCGCCCCTGCCCGCTCGCCGGATCGATCCGATTGAAATCGAACAGCCGAAACGTCGTATCACTCGGCGTCTGGATCTCGGCCAGCAAAATCCCACCGCCCAGCGCATGCACCGTCCCGCTCGGAAGGAACACGTGATGCCCGGCCTTCGCCGCAATCTTATTCAGCATCTCCTCCACCCCATCCGTCGCCAGCGCATGCCGCAGCCGCGCCCGATCCACCCCGACTTTCAGCCCCTTGTAAATCATCGACCCCGCCTCAGCATCGATGATGTACCACGCCTCCGTCTTCAAATACGTCCCCGGATTCGCCGCCGCATACGCCGCATCCGGATGCACCTGCACCGACAAATTCTCCCGCGCATCCAGAAACTTGATCAGGATCGGAAACTGCCCCTCCGGCCCAATCAGCGGCACATCCCCATGCAGCGCCGTCCCAAAGTCCCCAATCAACTCATGCAGCGTCCGCCCCGCCAGCGGCCCATTGGCCACCACCGAGCTCACCCACTCCCCCGATTGATCAATCACCCCCGGCGGAAAATCATAAAGCTCCCAGCTCTCTCCGATCGGTTTCGACGGAGGCAACCGCTTCCCCAAAAGCGTTTCCAGCTTCCTCCCCCCCCACATCTTCTCAAGCAACCGCGGCTGAAATTTGAGCGGGTAAAGCATGTGCCCCGGCAACGTACTGCCGGCGATTGGCTGCGTAAAGGGTGTGCGCACCAACGCCGGGGAGATATGATCCTCCCCTCTATGACCGAAACCAACGGGACGAAACATTTCGTCCTCGACACCAACGTCCTCCTCCACAATCCGGCCGCGCTGTTCATGTTCAAGGACAACGAGGTCATCATCCCCTTCGATGTCATCGAGGAGCTCGACAAGTTCAAAACCAACAACGACGACCTCGGCCGAAACGCCCGCTCGGTCATCCGCCATCTCGATCGCCTCCGTCAGGCCGGCAATCTCTCCGAAGGGGTGAGAGTCCCCGAGACCGGCGGCAGCGTTCGCGTCGTCCTCGAAGAAGACCAGAAGCTCTGCCCCGGCCTGACCGTCAACACCGCCGACAATCGCATCATCTGCTGCGCCTTCGGCCTTCAGCAGGAGGGCAAGCACGTCGTCTTCATCTCCAAGGACATCAACGCCCGCATCAAAAGCGACACCATGGGAATCCTCACCGAGGATTTCGAAGCGCAGAAGGTTGACTTCGAGCACCTCTTCACCGGCTGGCGCGAATTGATGGTCAAAGGCGCGGTGATCGATGCCCTCTTCTCGCAGAAGCAGCACGCGCTCGACGGTGTCGAGCTTTTCGCCAATGAGTTTGTCCTCCTGAAGGATGAGCTGGAGCCATCGCACACCGCCCTGGCCCGCTACAAGCTCGACCTGAACGCCATCGTCCCCGTCCGCCCGCGCCGCTCGCCGGTTTTTGGAATTTTGCCCCGGAACTTGCAGCAGACCATGGCGCTGGACCTGCTCCTCGATGATTCCGTCAAGCTGGTTTCGCTCATCGGCTCCGCCGGCACCGGCAAGACTCTCCTGGCTCTCGCGGCCGGCATGAGCAAGACCCTCAACGAGCAGGTCTATCAGAAACTGCTCTGCGCCCGCCCCATCATGCCCCTCGGCCGCGACATCGGCTATCTCCCCGGCGACAAGGACCAGAAGCTCACCGCCTGGATGCAACCCATCTTCGACAACATGGGCTACCTCCTCTCCAACCGACTCTCCGGAAGCGAAAACATCGCCTCGCACGCCCCCCTCACCACCGTCGAGCAGCGCATCCAGCAACTCGTGACCAACGGCCAGGTCGTCCTCGAGCCCCTCACCTACATCCGCGGCCGCAGCATCCCCCACCAGTTCATGATCGTCGATGAGTCGCAAAACCTGACCCCCCACGAGGTGAAAACCATCGCCAGCCGCGTCGGCGAAGGCACCAAGCTGGTCCTGACCGGCGATGCCACGCAGATTGACAACCCCTATCTCGACAGCAGCAGCAACGGCCTGTCGTACCTGGTGGAAAGGCTAAAAGGCAAGGGGATTGTTGGCCATGTAACCCTCGCCAAGAGTGAACGCTCCGAGCTTGCAAGTCTCGTGGCAAATGAGCTTTAGCAATAGAAAACAGGGGTGGAAAATGATTCTCCTATTATTCCTATATGAATTGTTGACGAAAGCTCGTCCGCCTGGGTATATTCCCCAGCCTATGCGACAGACACTCCCCCTCTGGCTCGGACTCGCCCTCCTCTTTCCCCTCGCCCAGGGCTGCGACAAAGACAAGAACGCCACCCCATCCACCGCGGCCAATCAGGAAGTCCGCCTCGGCTACTTCGCCAACGTCACCCACGCCCAAGCCGTCCTCGGTGTCTCAGGCGGCAGCTTCGAGAAAGCCATCGCGCCGGCCAAACTCTCGACCAAAGTCTTCAACGCCGGCCCGTCGCTGATCGAGGCCCTCTTCGCCGGCGAGATCGACATCGGCTACGTCGGCCCCGGCCCAGCCCTCAACGCGCACGCCAAGAGCCGAGGTGAGAAGGTCCGCATCATCGCCGGCTCGGCCGCCAATGGCGTCTTGATCGTCGCCCGCAAGGACTCGGGAATTAACTCGCTGGCCGACCTGGCCGGCAAACGCATCGCCACCCCGCAGCTTGGCAATACCCAGGACATCTCCGCCCGGCATTACCTATCTACTGAACTGAGGCAGAAGGATCTGAACAACATCCTCCCGATTGCCAACTCCGAGCAGGCAGCGCTGATGACCCGCGGCGAGATTGATGCGGCCTGGGCCCCCGAGCCCTGGGGTTCGCGGTTGATCGTGGAGGGAAATGCCAGGCTGCTGGCGGAGGAGAAGGACCTTTGGCCAGGCAAACAGTTCAGCCTCACGCTGGTGGTGACGACGCCGGAGTTCCTGGCGAAGCATCCGGATCTGGTCGAGAAGATGCTGACCGTCCACGTGCGCCTCACCCGCTGGCTCAACTCCGCCCCGCAAACCTGGGCCACGCCCCTCGATCAGGCGCTCAAGCAACTGACCGGAAAATCACTCCCGCCCGGCCTCGTCGCCAGTTCCATGAACTACGTCCGCTTCACCGAGGAGCCGCTTGACCAGACCCTGACGACCATGAACCAATGGGCCTACGACCTGAAGCTGATCAACAGCCCCACGATCGCCCCCGGCCTGGTGGATACCACCATCCTCCGCAAGGTCCAGGCACACTCCACAACCCAGCCACAACCGGCGGATCACTAGGAGACACCCATGACTCGCGCTGGACTAATGCGGCTGGGGGTATGGATTCTGATTCTGGCGGCATGGGAGTCGGCCTACAGAGTGATCAGATGGCCCCGCTATGCCTTCCCCTCCCCGTCGCAGGTGATCGACAGCACGATGGAGATGCTCAACATCCGGACCGGGTTTGGCGAGGCGTTCGATTCGAATTGGCCCCGGGCGCAAGGCGGCGAATTTGGACGCACGGGAGCCATCCATCGTGGCCCGTTGATTTCCGCCAGCCTGACCAGCGCAGTCCGACTCGCACTCGGATTCTCCATCAGCATCGTCCTGGGTGGCATACTCGGGGCGGCGATGTGGCGGCTGCGCTGGCTGGATGAGTTCCTGGGGCCGCTCTTCCTGGGTTTCCAGACGCTGCCCAGCGTCTGTTGGGTGCCGCTGGGGATCATCGTGTTCGGCCTGCGCGAGTCGGGGATTTTGTTCGTGCTGGTGATGGGCAGTTTCTTCGCCATCGCATTGGCCCTGCGCGATGGGTTGCGGACCATTCCCATCGCGTTTCAGAACGCGGGCAGAATGCTGGGGGCGCGGGGATGGAAGCTGTATCGGTACGTGCTGCTACCGGCCAGCCTGCCAGCGCTGGCGGCCAGTTTGCGGCAGGGCTTCAGCTTCGCCTGGCGCTCCCTGATGGGCGCGGAACTGCTGTTCGCGGTGCAGAACCATGGGCTGGGATTTCAGCTCGATCTGGCGCGCAACTTCAATGACGTCGGCCAGGTCATCGCGGTCATGGCGATCATGGTCATGCTGGGGATCCTGGCCGACCGACTGGTGTTCGCGCGGCTGGAGCGCAAGGTGCTGCTGAGATTCGGACTGCTCGCCGCTTGATAAAGTTGTCGGGAGAAATGTCGGGCAGGAGTGCCCGACCTACTCGTGCTTGGAACGTGACGACCTCGAGCGGCCGCGGGCTTCGCCGCCTTTGCGGCCGGCTTCGCGCGCCTCTTCGGGTGTGAATTCGTGGGCCTTTCCCTGTTCGTGAGCCGCCCGGCCGCCCTTGGAGGCGATGCGGCGCTGCTTATCGGAATCCATTGAGGCAAACCCCCGTCTGCTGGTGCTCATGGCAAGACTCCTTTCTTAAAGGCGCCCGATACGAGAGGGCGGCGGCCGTGACTAGCAAAGCCGCCGCCAACGTAGATCGAAAAACCCTAAACTTGTGGCGCCTCCGCTTCCTGCGGAAGGTCCAAACGGCGGGATTCGCCGCCTTCTCGGCCGATCTCGGACATATGTTGACGATCGCGGCTCACGGTTTCGCCGCCCTTGCGGCCGATCATGGCCATGTGCTCGCGGTCGCGGCTGACGGCTTCGCCGCCCTTGCGGCCGATCGAGGCCATGTGCTCGCGATTGCGGCTGACCGCTTCGCCGCCCTTGCGGCCCGCCTGGCGGGCCTCCTCTGGGGAGAATTCGTGGGCCGTGCCCTTTTCGTGGGCAGCGCGGCCGCCTTTAGAGGCGATTTCGCGCTTGCGGTCCGGGTCCATCGAAGCGAATCCCCGTCTGCTGGTACTCGTGCTACTGTCCGCCATGATATGGCTCCCTAATAACAACTCCGGCAGCCAAGACCCCTGAACACACCTCAGCGGCTAAGGCCGTCAAAACGGCCTGGCTTTGCAGTCGCCGGTCCAAGTCGGGCAAGACTGCCCGACCTACTGAGACTGCCGGGCTGCAATGGTTGTGCCAGTCGGCACGCGTAAGTTTGGCCGACGTGGCCGCTTGGTCGCTAAATTTTTTTTTGAGAAATCCGTCTCAAAAAATGCACAAACCCGTCCGAGGTGAGGATCGGACGGGTCTGGGCTCAATTGGGATCTTTACTCATAGGGCGGAAGTGCCCAGTGCCGGGCCAAAGCGCCCGACCTGCCAAAGCGGAGTCGCCGACCCCTTACTTGTTGGGCACATTGACCGATTTCTCTTCGGTCTTCTTGATGGTGCCGTCGGCTTCGCGGACGACTTTCTCTTCGGATTTCTTCACGGTGCCATCGTCCTTGATTTCAACCTTCTTCTCTTCTTTGATGGTCTCATCACAACCGGTCAGCACCGGAACGCCGATGGCCAACGCGGTCATGAGAGGCAGAATCATTCGCATATTCATGGCTGCTCCTTTCAAGTTGCAAGCTCTGCGGTTGGGACGAGCAAACGGCGGGCCACGGCGGGCCGAGCGAGTGGTGCGGCGACTTGGCGGCGACCTAATTGAAGCGTAAGATCAGGCCCCCAACTGCATTTCGGGGAGGAAAGGGTACGACACAAATGACCATAACCTACGACGATTTTGCCAAGATCGAGCTGAGGGCAGCCACAGTGGTGGAGGCCAAGGTACACCCGAACGCGGACAAGCTACTGGTGCTCCAGGTGGAGCTGGGGACGGAGAAGAAGCAGATCTGCGCCGGCATTCGCGCCTACTACACGCCGGAGCAACTGGTGGGAAAGCAGGTGGTGGTGGTGGCCAACCTGGAGCCGCGGCCGCTGCGCGGGGAGATCAGCCAGGGGATGCTGCTGGCGGCGACCGACCCGGTGAGCGGGCGGGTGGTGATTGTTTCGCTGGGAGAGAACGTTGCGCCGGGGAGCGTCGTGAAGTAGTCGAGGAAGACCCTCCGGATTGATTTGAGACGGTGGGATGGATCCCGATGCTGCGTGAACTGCATATCTCCAATCTGGCGGTGATTTCCGATTCGCGAATCGAGCTGGGAGCGGGGCTGAATTGTTTCACGGGGGCGACGGGGGCGGGAAAAAGTCTGATCATCGGCGCGGTGGAGTTGCTGCTGGGATTGCGCAGCGCGGCCGAGATGCTGCGCGGAAGAGCGGATGAGGGACGAGTCAGCGGGATTTTTGAGGTGAGCGCTGGGGTGCGAAAGCGGATCGAAGAGGCGGGGGATATTTCGATGGGCGAAGGGGGTGAAGTGTTGCTCACGCGGCGGCTGCACGCCAGCGGGCGCAGCTCGATCAGCCTCAACGGGAATCCGATCACGCTGGGAATGCTCAAGCAGATCGCGGAGCACCTGGTGGATGTGCATGGGCAGCACGATCATCAGTTCCTGCTCAAGCCATCCAATCAACTGGAGATGCTGGATCATTTTGGAAATCTGGAAGCGCTGCGCGAGGAATTTCGAGCGGCCTATCGGGCGCATGCGGACGCGAAGCGCAGGGTGGAGGAGCTGGCCGCCAGTCGGACACTGCGGCAGCAGCAGTTGGAGCTGTATCGGTTTCAGGCGGATGAGATTGATAAGGCGGAAATAGTGCTGGGTGAGTTTGAGGAGCTTGGGGCGCGATCGAGCGTGCTGAAGAATCTGGAGAAGCTCAAGAAAGAGGCCGGGGCGGTGCATGGGGCGCTTTATGAGATGGATGGGTCGGTGCTGGAGCGGCTGAAGATGATGGCGGCGGTGCTGAGCGAGCTGGCGATGTTGGATCAGCAGGTTGGGCCGATCTCACAGGCGATGCGGGACGCGACGATTGGGTTGGAGGAGGCGGCGTTTGATCTGTCTCGCTATCTCGATCGGTTGGAATTGGATCCGGGGGAATTGGCCGAGGTGGATGAGCGGCTGAACGTGCTGAATCGGGTGCTCAATAAATAT
>JBGPEF010000293.1:0-7193 GCA_041482675.1 Tepidisphaeraceae bacterium
CCGGCAAATCCGACCCCGAAGCCTCCATCGAAGAAAACGCCCGCGCCATCCGCGAAAAACTCAACGTCTCCTGCGTTGTCATCCACCCCCGCCGCAGCGCCGCCGCCGCCACCGAATCCCAAAGCGCCCGCTTCCCCGGCCCCTTCGTCCAGCAACCCAAAATCAGCACCGGCGCAGGCGACCATTTCAACGCCGGCTTCTGCCTCGGCACTTTGCTCGGCTTCAACCTCGAAGAATCCCTCTGCACCGGCGTCGCCTCCTCCGGCTACTACGTCCGCACCGCCGAAAGCCCCTCCGCCCTCCAACTCTCCGATTTCATCTCCAAACTCCCCCCTCCACAGTCTTGACGTCGGCCGCTGCTTGCAACAATCCCCCATTGTTCCTTGGTGGGTGGCATGGGCAGCCGTAACCTTCCGACCCAATCGCGACTAAAAAAAAAGGAGCAGCGCCATAAAGCGCCGCTCCCATTCGTCGTTCAATTACTTCTCTCAATTCATCGAAGACTTCGAGACTGTATTTCCCGTCTTCTTCGCCGAAGCCGCATTCCCCGTCCCCGAAACCGTCCTCGTCCTCTCCATCGCCTTCCCAAGCGTCGACTTCGCCACCGGCAGCTTCCCCGGCCCACTATGAATCGTCGTCGGCCGAACCGGCGTCTTCGTCACCATCACCGGCTTCGCCTTGGCCCATCCCTTGATGGGCGTCTTCAAATTCTTGATCGCCGCATTCCTCCCCAACCGCACCGACGCCGACCGCGGGCCGATATTCTTCACCACCGCCCTCGCCGCCACGACCGGCTTCTTTGCCGTCGTCACATGACTCACCTTCGTCACCTTGCTCGCCGAAGGCTTCATCTCCGTCTTGGTCGGCCGGGTGCTCAACGCCATCACCGGCACCGCCACCAGCACAACCGCCGCAACCATCGCAAGCTTCATCCAACCGTTTTTCATGGCTACTCCTTTGCCTAAAACTAATTCCAGAACACGCCCCGCTCCAGAATCGCCATGGGAGTTCGCTTCCGCAGGTGGGGCTCAATTGATCGTGCTCCATGCACGACCACCGCCTCTTTATCGGGCCGAGGAATTCCCAAGGGTTAAGAAAAAGCTGCCGGCCTCTCTCTGCAATCCAACCGCAATCTTCCGCCCCCTCCCCCGGCAATTACGGCGTCGCCGCGGCATTCTTTGCCGCCTTTTTCCGCTGATAGTCGTACGAGGCCATGCTCCCAAACACCCTCACCGCCGGCCTACCGCCCAGTATCTTGAACTGCCGATCCGCCTCCGCCCACTGCTGAGAGCGATTTGCCAGCATCGCGTAATAGCTTCGATCGAAAACCGCCTGTGGAAACAGCTCAAACTGCACCTCATACACCTGCTTCAAATCCTTCCACACCTCCGGCCGCTTCCAATACTCATTCTTGTCATCCGCCGCATTCGCCAGCAGCTCGTGGGCCCTCACCAGCATGAACGGCAATCGCCCGCGCCAATTGTGTGACTCAAGACACTTCCGAGCGAATTCGAGCTTCCGCTCTGTCGGCAGATCCTCCACCATCATCGTGCACACCTGATAGTTATCAGGATTGATCGCCATCGCCCGCTTGAACCATTTATCAATCTCCTCTCGCTCCGCCCCGCGCAGAAAGAGAATCCTCAGCATCTCCGTCTGCACGATCACCAGCCCCGGCTCCATCTCATACGCCTTCTCCAATTCCTCCTGCGCGATCGCCAGCCGCCGCTCCCGCTCTTCGGCTGCCCATTCAACCGGCGTTTCTTTCGTCTCTTCACCTCGTGTCGTTAACGCATGCCGTCCATAACACGTCCCCTTCAGCACGTGCAAATAGGCCGATCCCGGCGCATATCGCTCAAAAGGCTTGGACAGTTGCTCGTACCAGTATTTGCTCCCCGTATTCCCATGTTCCCGGCTCATCATGTCGGCCATCTCGTAGAGCAATGGCTCAGGCACGTTGTCCTGCGGCTTGATCTGCTTTTCGAAAATGAAACTCGGGCGCGACGTAATTGGCGGAATCACATCAGAGGCCGGCGCCTCCAGATCCGGCCTCCCCACGGTCGCGGCCTCCGCCCGGCTGGCCACCAGACACTTGATCCACGCCGGATACGGATAACGCCTCGTCGCCCCCGCCGCCGCCTCTCGCAGCATTTCCACGGTCTTGTGCTCATCCGCATCCGGCTCGCTTCTGTACAGGAGCGCATGATAGTAAATAAACAGCGGATCAGTGCACCCCGCCTCGCCGGCTTGTGCAAAAACGACTCGCATTCGCTCGCTTTGCGCAGCACTCCTGGGCCAACTCGTCGCCAGAGAAAGGGCCTCCCGCGCCAGATCATTCCATTTGGGATTCCGGTCGCTAACCTCGTCATAGGCCGTTAAGGAATTCTCCCTGATCCAACGCCAGTATTCCGATACCCGCTTATCAAGCGCTGCCAGCGCCTTGAACATCTCAATCGAGCTTTCAATCCGCGACCGCGCCTCCGGGTCCAGGGCCTCCTTCTCGTTCGAATAAAGCGCCGTCACAAATGGATACGCCGGCAGCGGCAGATTGCGCAGCTTCAAATCCGCCCGCTCCCGCACGGACGGACTCAAATCCGCCAACTCTGCGATGATCCGCTCCACCCGCCCCTTCAGGTCCGCTTCAGCCTCTGTGCCCTCCGCCCGCACACCAACGCAAAGCATCGCGACAATTAACGCCGAAATTAATGCCCGCGCACGCATGGCCCCTCACAAATTCGAAAGGTAAAATGATTCTGGCCAAAGGTATCCCCGGTGCCGGCAAGGGTCAATCGAGAGGGCATCATGAACTGGCGCATCTTCATCAAACGCATCATCGCCTTTACGCTGGCTGTGGTTTGCGTCGGCTATGCCTGGTATGTCTTCAAACAGCAGTACGGGGAGCAAACAGCCTCTCCGCAAGCGCTTCAGAAGCAAAAATCGCCCGTGGCCCGTCCCGCCGCCAAACCTTCATTTGCTTCCACCCGCCCAACCACCAAGCCTGTCAGAAAACCAGTCGTTGCCCGTGCCGAGCCGCGCGCCTCCACCGAGCCAGTCGAGCGCGAAGGCAGGGATATGTATCATCCGCCGGATCCAGGGAATCCTTTCCGCATGGGGCGGGCCACCCGGCACATCGACGGCCCCACCGACACCGTGCGCGCTGTCGCCATCTCGTCTGATAAGAAAAAGCTCGTGGTCGGCGGCAACGACCGCACCGTTCGTCTCTTTGATTTTGCAACCGGAAAGGAACTGCGGCACTTCGAAGGCCATACCGCGTTCATCCTCGGCGTTGGCTTTTCTCCAGACGCCAGCCGCATCATCAGTTGCGGCGAAGATCACACCATCCGCGTCTGGGACGCCAACACCGGCGAGCAGATCGCGCTGCTCGAAGAACACCAGGACGACGTGATCGCCGCCCAGTTCCTGTCCGATCCCAATCTCGCCGTCAGCGCTTCCGCCGACGGCACCGCTCGCATCTGGGACATCGACAAGGAAACGACCGTCAAAAAGATCGATTACGAGCGGCGAGTCTGCTCGATGGCGGTCTGTTTGCCGCAAAACCTGCTGGTGCTGGGCACCCATGTTGGCGATGTCTATCTCTGGGATCTGAAGACTCGCACTCAAATCCGCCAGCTCGAGCGTGTTCCAAGCTGCATTCATTCACTCGTGCTCTCCGGCGACGGCAAGAGGTTGGCCATCCTTCCTGTGATGATGCCTTTCCGGATCGTGGACGTCGCGACCGGCAAGACCCTCTTTGTAGAGGCTGAAGATCAATGGGAAAGGGTTTGGTGCGCGGCCCTTACCTCCGATGGACAGACCCTCGCCCTTGGCCGCGGCTTTCAGGTCATCTTCTACAACCTGCAAAACTTCACGCGCTGTAAAACCTATCTGAACCCCAATGGCTTCGCGCAGGCGATGTGTTTCGTGCCCGATGGCCCTCTTTTTGTTACGGCGGGCGGCGGGATGCTCACGAAGAATGGCGAATGGATGCGTCCTTGGGAGGACATGATTCAGATTTGGAACCTCCCCCAGCCCCTCCCCTGACCATTATCCCGCCCAACTCCTCTTTCTGACGAATATTGTTGCCTTTGCCCTCCCAGCCACAGCATAATCCCTCCGGAGGTCCCGGAGAGTGAGTCGTAAACCACCTTGCAAACTGCTCCAGTCCGCCTGCGCCGCCGTGCTGGCCACCATCGCCACCTCTGCCCCGGCCCAGCCCGTCCTTCGCCAGAACTTCACCGCCATCTCCGTCCCCGCCCTCGATCTTGAAAACCTCACCGTCCGCGAGCCCCCCGACACCATGGGCGCCGTCGGCCTCCACCACTATGTCCAGTTCCTCAACGGCACCTTCTCCATCTACAACAAATCCGACCACGCCGAACTCCTCAACATCACCGACGAGCAGTTCTGGACCAACGCCGGCGTCGATCTCTCCGATCCCGACCACGGCGTCGCCATCAGCGACCCCCGCGTCATCTGGGATTCCCGCTCCAAACGCTGGTTCGCCTCCATGATCGATGTCCACTATGACGTTGATGAAACCACCGGCGGGGTCATCTACCAAACCAACAACAATATCCTCGTCGGCGTCTCCAACACCTCCGATCCCCGCGGCCAATGGACCGGCTTCAGAATCCAGGGCGATGTCGCCGCCACCCATCTCTCCGATTTCGACCGCCTCGGCCTCGATGCCAAAGGCGTCTACGTCGCCGTCGATAACTATCAGATCACCCCCGAAGTTCTCCAGACCGTCACCATCCTCTCCATTCCCAAGTCCGACCTCACCTCCGCCACCCCCACCATCACCCACCTGACCCGCTTCGACAATCTCGATCCCAACGTCGTCGGCCAGGCCGGCCAGCCCGTCCTCGACTTTGGTCCCATCGCTCCTCGCAGCGCCTATCTCGCCGCCGATGCAAATGATCTCGGCAAGCTCGTTCGCACCAGCATCCTCGGCTCCGACTCCGCCGCCGCAACCATCTCCGGCTCGGTCACCATCGTCGTTCCCCCCACCACCGAGCCCCCCAAGGCCCGCCAGCCCGACAACGGTGGGCCGTTGGAAACCAATGATGAACGCCTCGGCGCTCACCTCATGCGCGTCGGCAATTCCCTCTGGGCCGTTCACGCCATCGGCTACCCCACCACCAGCCGCAATCCCCGCGGCGCCATCCGCTGGTATCAGTTCGACGAATCCACCAACACCCCCATCCAGCCCCCCGGCACCATTTTCGATTCCACCCACGACTACTATTTCCCCTCCATCGCCGCCAACCAGTTCGGCGACGTCGTCATCGGTTTCACCCGCTCCTCCCTCGACGAATACCCCAGCGCCTACGCCATCGTCGGCGCAACCGATTCGGCCACTCATGTCACCACCTTCGGCGATCCCATCCTCCTCAAGGCCGGCGTTCAGGCCTATGACTTTGGCGGCCTCGCCCCCAACCGCTGGGGCGACTACAGCTCCACCCACGTCGATCCCGCCGACCCCTTCATCTTCTGGACCATCCAGGAATGGTCCGACGAAGATTCACAGGGCTTCGGATTCCCCCAGTGGGCCACCCAGGTCGCCGAAATCATCATCCCTCACGCCAATGAGGCCCGCTGGACTAACTCCGCCAGCGGCGCCTTCTCCGATCCCAACCAATGGCTGCTTTTCGCAACTCCAACCGCCGCCGACCACGTCATCTTCAGCGTCGCCACAGATCCCGACTTGCCCGATCCTTACATCGTCACGCTCGATGCCAACACCGCCACCAACCGCCTCAGCGTCCGCCAGGGCCACCTCCGCCTCGACTTGGGCGGCAACACCTATTCCCTCACCAACACTTCCCCGACAACTCCATCGTTGAGCATCGGCGAATACGGCGGCGACCCCAATTTCGAACTGACCAACGGCACCCTCAACTCCGTCCACGCCTCCATCGGCGCTGGCGACACCGCCGACGCCACGCTATCTCTCTCCAGCGCCACCTGGAACAATTCCGGCTCGATACAAGTCGGCTCCCCCCTCGCCGACCAGCTCGGCCTCGGGCATCTCCTCATCCAGAGCGGTGGCACCCTCAACATCGGCGCTTCCCTGGCCATTGCCCCCGCCAGCAACACCTCGGTCCTTCCCGGTGGCTCCCTCTCCGCCGCCAATGTCAGCAACGACGGAGACTTCAGCACCGCTGGTTCGCTCTCCATCTCCGCTGCTTTCACCAACACCGGCAACGCCACCTTCGCCGGTACCCAAAACTGGGCCACCGGCAGCCAACTCGACGTCCGCCGCGGCCTCATCTCCATGGTCACCAATCCCGGAACTCCCTCCACCGCCGCTTCCCCCGCGCAAGCGCGCCTCACCCTTCACATCCATAACGACACTGCCACCGTTGCCCTCCAGACCAGCATCGACCTCAAAAACCTCATCATGGATCTCGCCGACCCCGGCCTCCAATCCCTCGATCTCAACAGCCCCGCCGCCCCCGGCCAGTACAACGCCCTCCGCCTCTACGCCGACGATCTCACCTCGGCCCGCGCAGCCCTCAACGCCTACATCAGACACGCCATCGACTTCCCCGGCGACGGCCTTTCCGATTCCGGCCTATCAGGGGGGGGCCATCCCAGTTCCGCCATCGGCGTCGCCCGGCTCCCCGATGCCCACGGCGATGATCACATCCTCGTCCGTCTCACCCGCATCGGCGATCTCAATCTCGACGGCGCTGTCACCATCTCCGACTTCATCGACCTCGCCTCCCACTTCAACTCCTCCGGCGCAACTTGGCAGGATGGCGACCTCAACTACGACGGCCAGGTCACCATCTCCGACTTCATCGACCTCGCCTCCAACTTCGGCGCCACCTACTCTGGCGCAGTCCTCCCTCTGAATCCCGCCGACGCCCAACTTCTCTCCGACTTCGCCTCCTCCCACGGCGCATCCGTCCCCGAACCCTCCCTCCTCGCCCTCACCACCCCTCTTCTCCTCCTCCCCGCCCGCCGCCGCCGACGACTCTAATTCTTACCCTCTCCCGGTACTCCGGGAGAGGGCAGGGTGAGGGTCTTCTTCCGGCGGGTAGGACACTTTTGCCCGACAAACATCGATCCACTCATCGATGCTTATCTTCGTCATTAGTAACTATCTCAAAAGCCCGTTTTCAGGGTCGCGAACGGCCCGTTTTGGGCCTTTTGAGATAGCCTCTTAGTCATTCGATATTCTTTCG
>JBGPEF010000294.1:0-7185 GCA_041482675.1 Tepidisphaeraceae bacterium
ACCGGCGGCAAGCTGCTGATTACCGCCAGTACCGCCACCGGCCGGGTCTATAATCTCAACAACGGCAGCATCCAGCCCAATACCGGCGTTACGTTCACCTACAACGGCGCAACTATCTCCGGCGGCTTCCTCCGCGGCCCAGGCACGCATGCCATCGGCGCCAATTCCACGTTCTCCGGCGTCACCGCCCTCGCCGGAACCAACATCACTCAAAGCGCCTCTACGACTCTCAACAACTTTACCAACGCCGGCAATTTCGCCAGCTCCGCGCCTCTCATCTGGGACGGCGGGTTCAACACCGCCGCCGGCTCTCTGACGATCAGCAACACCACCAATGTCAGCGGCTTTGAAAACACCGGCGCCATCACCATCAACAACGGCGGCGCGCTCAACAACTCCGGCAACACCCTCACCAGTGGCGGCGGCGGCCGCATCACCATCAATCCCGGCGGCCAACTCAATCTCGGCGCAACCTCACTCGATCTCAATGGGAGCCTGCTGATCAACAACGGCGCCATCACCGGCGCCACCAACGTGAATTTCGGCGCGCTCGCCAAAGGCAGCGGCGTCTATGGCCCCGTCAACGTCACCGACGGCGGCAAATTCTCCCCCGGCAACTCCCCCGGCTCCGTCACCACCGGCTCAACCACCTGGAATTCCGGCGGCAGCTACATCGTCGAGATTTCCGACGCCCTCGCCTCCCCCGGAATCGGCTGGGACTCCTGGAACATCAACGGTCTCCTCAATCTAAACGCCACCCCAACAACGAATGGCCGCTTCACCATCTCCCTCTCTTCCCTCGACACCCTCGCCTCCAATTTCGACCCCGCTCACGACTACACCTGGCCGATCCTCCACGCCTCCGACGGCATTACCGGATTTGACCTTGCCGCGCTTTCCCTCGATTCCTCCGGCTTCAAAAACCCCCTCGCCTCCGGCCACTTCTACCTCGAAAGCACCTCGAGCGACCTCCTCGTCCACTTTTCCTCTGTTCCCGAACCCACGGCAATTGCCTTTTTCGCGGTCCTCGCCGCCCTGGCAGCTAAGCGTCATCGTCGCCCGTGTCAGATCAATACGACGGCGCAACTGGAGAGAATGTGCTGAAAAAGATGTACCGAAATGGCCCCAATCGCAACTCTCTCCTTCTCGCGCATCTCGGCGCGATTCTGGTGCTCTGCTGCGCCCTTCCCGCCAGCGCTCAGATCTCAACCTGGACCGGCGCGGCCGCTGACGGTGGCAACTGGAACAACGCCACCAACTGGAATCCCACCGCCATCCCCAATTCCCCGACCGCCGCCGTCTCCTTCACCGGCACTGGGCTCGGCAACGTCATCATTAACTCGTCAGTCGCGGCCCAATCGCTGACATTCACCAACCCCACCGGCGGCTACACGCTCACCTCGATCAGCGGCCAGACTCTCAGCGGCATAAGCGGTATCACCGTCGGCTCCGCCGTCATCGGCACCGAGACTATCAACCTCGCCGGCGTCCCCACCGGCAGCCTGCTGGTCCCAGGAACGGGATTGGGTGCCCTGAGCATCATCAACAATGCCGCCTCCACTCCCGCCACGACTCCAACGCTTCTCATCGGCCCCAGCACGGTCATCGCCCGCTTAGGCGCAGGAAATCCCGGGCTCACTTTTTCCGGCACCGGCACCACCCGCGTCAGCGGAAACATCGGTACAGGGATTTCCACCGGACTGGCAAAAACCGGCCCTGGTTCTCTTACCCTCAGCGGCGACAACAGCGCCTCCAGCGGTGGCGCCGCTCTCTCCGGCGGCTCGCTGACGCTCGATTACAGCACCAGCGCCACCGCCAAGTTCCCGGCCGGCGCACTCAACCTCAATGGCGGCGACCTGTCCCTCAAGGCCAACGCCACCACCGCCTTCACGGAAAACCTGCTCCCCGCGGTCCTCAATCCCGGCCACACCGCCATTGCGCTCTCGGCCAATGGTGGGACGGCCGGCATTAACCTCAACCTCAACTTCCTGAATCGCAATGCGGGGGGAACCATCGACATCACCCCGGATACCAACTCCAACGTTCTCATCTCCAACACAACGGTCAACGGCATCATTGGCGGCTGGGCCACGTCCAATGGCGGCGCAGGCTGGGCGAGCAAGAGCGGCAGCAACATCGTTCCCCTCGCCAGCTATGCTGCCAACGTCTATTCATCAGGCGCCAACACCGACGTCACCAACCCGCAATTCGTCCCGCCCGCCGCCGCCTTCACCACCAACTCGCTCCGCTTCAATACTCCGGCGCCTGGATTGTTTGTTTCCGGCGCCAACGTCCTTCAGTCCGGCGCAGTTCTGGTAACCCCCAGTGTGCTCGGCGCGGGAATATCCAAAGACCCCGCGTTCCCGCTGAGCAACCCCTCTTTGACGACTCCCGGCGGCACCGGCGAGTTTTTCTTCCACGTCTACTCCAGCGGCACGGGAATCGGCTCCGGCTTTGAAGTCGATCCCCGTCTCATCGGCAGCGGCGGACTGACCAAGACCGGCCCAGGCCAGCTCATTCTCACCGGCAACAATTCCGCCCTGACCGGCGCAATCAACATCAACCGCGGCGACCTCCGCATCACCACCCCGCTGGCGGTTAATCCCACCAGCCCCATCAGCTTCAAAGACAACCGCTCCGGCGCTGCCCAGTCTTTCATTATGCAATTCACCGATGGCCTCAGCTATACCATCTCCAATCCCATCAACTTCAGCGCCACTCGCACAGCGACCCCCTACCCCAACATCCTCACGACTGACCAAAGCCAGAATTCGCGGGTCACCCTCTCCGGCGTCATCAGTTCCACGTTCGGTACAATCACCCCAATCCGCATCGATGGCCTCTTCACGCACACCAGCGGCTTCAACCTGACCGCCGCCAACACGTTCACCGGCGACGTCCTTCTGGCCGCGGGTACGCTGGGGATCAACTCCAACGCAAGTCTCGGCAACCCCGCAAACGCGCTGACCCTGGACGTCGGCTCCATCGACGCCGGCGGCCTCGAATTTCTCAACGGCGGCATCGACCTGGCCAGACCAGTGGCCATTACGGCCGACACGCAGGTGATCAGCAACGGCTCAAATATCAACACCATCTCAGGGGTGATCAGCGGGGGCGACAACTTCGTGAACAAGCTTGGCACCGGCACCCTTGCCTTGTCTGGCGCCAACACGTTCCTTTCTGCGATCGACGTCCACGCTGGCACCCTGCGCATCGCCACCGGCAGTAATCTCGGCCCAACCGGGAATTCCCTCTACCTGCGCGACGGGACGACTCTGGCCGTCACAGAGACTACTACGATTCTCCGCCCTCTCATCCTGGGCACACCCGGCGGAACTACCGATACCGCCACTCTCGACATCGCACCGGGCAAGACGGTGACCTTCATCCAGCAGGTGCTTGATCGAGGTTTCGGCTCCACCGGCGCACTCCGCAAGACCGGCGGCGGCACGCTCATCCTCAACAACCCCTTCAACAACTACTCCGGCGGCGCCATCGTGCAGCAGGGAACGCTCCAGGTTTCCGCCGATGGCGGCCTGGGCGCGCCCACCGCACCCGTAACCATCGGCCCGCTGGGAAGCCTGATCTACACCGGCAATTCGACCACCGCTCGCACCTTCGGCCTAGGCGGCGGCGTACTCGCCATCACCGCCGGCAACACGCTCACCTTCGCCAACGCCACCGTCGCCGGCGGCTTCCTGGCCGGATCGTTTGCCACTCAACCCGGAACCTCCAATACCTTGACGGGTATCACCACCTTCACCTCCGCCAGCATCAGTCAGGCCGCCAACGACAGCTTCACCAACATGACCAGCGGCGGCCAGTTCACCAACGCCCCCGGCGCAACCGCAACCTTGACCCGCTTCACCAACACTTCCAGCGGCCGCATGACACTCAGCGGCAGCGCCTTCGTCTCCGACTTCACCAACAACGGCCAATTAACCATCCCCAGCGGCGGCGTGGTCAACAACTCCTTCGTCGCACCAATCGTCCTGGGCGGCGGCAGCACAACCCTCATCGCCAGCGGCGGCAACCTCTTCCTCAACAACCAAAGTCTCGACCTGCGCGGTTCCCTGCTGGTCAATAATGGGCACATCAGCATCGGCCCCACCAACGTCGGCTACGGCTCCCTCGCCAAAGGCTCCGGAACCTACGGCGCTGTAAACGTCACCGACGGAGGCCGCTTTTCCCCCGGCAATTCTCCTGGCTCTGTCACCACTGGTTCCACGATTTGGAATTCCGGTGGAAGTTACCTTGTCGAAATCGCCGATGCCCTCGGCCTCGCCGGCGCGGACTGGGACCTGTGGAACATCAACGGAATCCTTTCCCTTAATGCCACCCCAACCACCAACGGTCGATTCACCATCTCCCTCGCATCCCTCTCCGGAGACGCGCCTGGCGTTGCCGCGAATTTCGACCCGACGCGCAACTACGCCTGGAAAATTCTCGCCGCACATGACGCCATCCTCGGCTTCGATCCCGCCGAAATCTCGCTCGATCTTTCCGCTTTCAGAAACAACTTCGGCTCCGGCCATTTCTCCCTCCAGAGCACCTCGACCGACCTCTACATCCACTTTACGGCAGTCCCCGAGCCTGCTGCGATCTTCGGCCTGGCAGCGGCCATTTTGATGACTATTCAACGTCCCTCATTTCGTAAAAGAGACAGGACAACGGTGTAAATCCCATGCGTAGCTTCTCAACTTCTCGTCTCCCTCTGTTCCACCGCGCCTGCATTGCCGCTGCCGCCGCGCTATTCTCCTGCGCCCCTGTTTTCGCCGAGACGTTCACCTGGACCGGTGCCAGCACGGGCAACAGCAATTGGAGCACTCCCGTCAACTGGTTGAGCAGTAGCGTACCCGCTTCTGCCAACACCACCGACATCCTTTTCGCCACCTCACCTCGCACGTCCCCTGTCCACGATCTTGCCAGTCCCTTCACAATCCGCTCGCTCTGGTTCTACGACAATCCCTACAGCCTCAGCGGCAACTTCCTGACCTTCGACGGCGCCTCCGCCGCCATCTACAACTACACCACGACTTCGATCTCCAACAGCCTCACGCTCAATACCACCATCGCCTACGAAGGAACGGGCAACGCGACCTTCACCAACGACATCCAGGGCGCTGGAGGATTCATCAAGAACGGCTCAGGCACTGTCAATTTCAATTTCTTCAACATCTACACCGGCCCCACGGACATCAACGCCGGCCAGATCTCACTGGGCCACTTCCAGGGTTTGCTCTCAACCACGGTCAACCTCAACATAAATAACGGCCTCAATCTCAATGGTTTCTCGGCCGTGATCGGCAACCTGGCCGGAACCGGCAATCTGAATCTCGGCGCCGTGTCAATCAGTGTCGGCGGCAACAACACCTCGCAGACTTATTCCGGCCAGTTCTCTGCGACTACTGGCAGCATCGATAAGCGCGGCGCTGGCACCTGGACGCTCACCGCCGCCGGCAACAGCCTTGGCAGATTCTCTGTCAGTAGCGGCCGCACCGTGCTCTCCGGCGGCAGCCTTACGCTGACCTCAACGGGCACCGGGTTCAATCGCGCGCTGACGGTGGGGAACGTCGGCACTGGGACCCTGGATGTTTTCGCCGGAGCCGTCCTCAATACTTACGCCGGGGGAGCGGGCAATGCGCTGATCAGTGGCCCTGCCGCCGCTAAATCGACGCTGACCGTAGCCGGTGCTTCCTCTCGCTGGGATGCCTGGCAAATCGACATCGGAAGCGTCAACACTTCTGGGGCAGTCGTTGCCGATAGCGGCGGCGTCATCAACGCCGGAGATATCTTCGTCGGCAAGCCCAACGGCGGAGCGCTAATTGTCCAAAACGGCGGCATCGTCAACGCCACTCATCTCAACGTCAGCAGCGGCGCGGCCGATCCCGTCCCCACCGTCTCCCTGCGCCCCAATGGCCAATCCATCGCCGTCGAAACCATCCTCGCCACCCCAACCAGCTCCATCGACATCGATCGCGGCACGCTCCACACCGCCATGCTCACCAGCGTCTCCGGCAACGGATCGATCACCCTTCGCGATCCCTTCCCCGCCAGCGCCCTGGTCATCGACGGAACCAGCCTTTCGGCCACCTACACCGGCTCCATCTCCGGCAGCGGAGGCATCACCAAAAACGGCCCATCCACCCAAACCCTCTCCGGCCCCAACACCTACAGCGGCGCCACCAACGTCAATGGCGGCGCCCTCATCCTCACTAACGGCTCATCAGCCTCCTACAACGCCAACGGCGCCGGCCACATCACTCTCAGCTTCGGCAACCTCGGCCTCAGCTCACTCCGTGTCAGCGGCGGCGGAACCATCCAATATCCCCCCACCGTCATCGGCGGCTTCATTCGCGGCAGCGACGGCAAACACGACCTCAAGGCCGTCACCAGCTTCAACGGCACCACCTTCGCCGTCGATTCCGCCCTCACCCTGGACAACCCCCTGACCCTCAACAACGTCTCCAACAGCGGCAACCTCACCAACAACGATTCGCTCACCTGGGACGGCGGCGTCAACACCTCGGCCGGCACATTCACCATCAACAACCAGGCAACCGTCACTTCCTTCGAGAACAACGGCGTGATCGCCATCCAGCGCCGCGCCTTGCTCACCAATTCCAACACCAATCTCGTCAGCGGCGGCGGCAGCCGGATCACCATCGACGGACAGGGCGAGATGGACCTGGTCTCCTCCGAGCTACACCTCAACGGCAGCCTGCTGGTGAACAACGGCCTTATCTGCGGACGGACCAACGTCAACTTCGGCGCACTCGCAAAAGGGGCGGGCGAGTATGGCGAAGTAAACGTCACCGACGGCGGTAAATTCTCCCCCGGCAACTCCCCCGGCTCCGTCACCACCGGCTCCACCACCTGGAATTCCGGCGGCAATTACCTCGTCGAAATCGCCGACGCCCTCACCAGCCCCGGAACCGGCTGGGACACCTGGAACATCAACGGTGTCTTGAATCTCATCGCCACCAACACAACCAACGGCCATTTCACCATCTCCCTCTCCTCCCTCGACACCCTCGCCTCCAATTTCAATCCCACCCACGACTACCTCTGGCCCATCCTCCACGCCACCGACGGCATCCTCGGCTTCGATCCCTCGGAACTCTCCCTCGACACCTCCTCCTTCAAAAACCCCCTCCTGGGCGGCCAATTCGCGCTCGAGTCCAC
>JBGPEF010000295.1:0-7180 GCA_041482675.1 Tepidisphaeraceae bacterium
CAATTGATGGGAGGGAGTCTGGCCGGTGAGGCCGTTGATGAATTGGCCTAGCTTGCGGTTGTAAACCAGAAGCGCGTTGGCGGGCATGGAGACGATTTCCAGGTCGCGGGCGTGGAGGTCGCGGGTGACGTTGAAGGCCTGGGCGCGGTTGGCGAAGGCGGACCAGAGGAGGATCATGCGTTTGTCGTGATCGGACTGAATGATCACGGGCTGGCGATAGAGGGCGAAGTAGGGATAGGCGTAATTGGTGCCGTTGAAGTTGAGGCCGACGATGTAGTCGTCGTCGTTGAGGTAAGAGGCCTGGTTGGCGGATATGGTGGAACGATTGTCGGCGTCGGCGACGGAGTAAGCGTGGAGCGGATCGGAGTAGAAGCGGTGGATGAAGAGAGCGGTGACGGGGGCGAGACCGATGAGCCACCAGGCCCTGCGCTTGCCCGAGACGACGAGGGCGATGACGGCGAGGCAGAGGAGGATGGAAAGGGTGGCGAGGGGCCATTGGTATTGGCGGGAGAAGAGGATCAGGGCGAGGCCATGGGAGAATTGGGCAAAGGTGGGGTGGGTGCCGTAGGCGACGATGGTGGCGGCGAGAGTGGCGAGCAGGAGCAGGATGAGGGGGAGGAGCACAATTAAATAAGTTACATGGAGGGGGTGGGGATTGCTAATTGACAGGTTTTTGGAATGGAGATGTTGATTTTTTTTTATGTACGGGGATGGGATTGGACGGAGGCGCTTTTGGAGTTGGTTTTCATGCCGCGGATGCATGGGAGGGCGTACCCTCCCCTGCAACCCCTCCCAAAATCCGTTGAGATAGCGCCACCTGCGGTGGCTCACTGAAGGCAGTTTAATTAATTGCGGGGAGGAAAGGGGAGGAGGGGGTACAGGAGGTGAAGGGGCTGGCGCGATTCGGAAATCGCTGGCCCTCCGGTGCCCGGCCCTCACAGCCGCAGCCAGGCGGTCCAGGTAGCTGGGGAGAAGACATGCCCACGAGTACGTGGGCATGGCACCCAACGGAGGGGACAATAAAGCCCCGCATGTATATGCGGGGTTCCGGACTCGAGAGATGTCGGTGGCACGAGAAAGGAAGCGTTGAAATGGCAAAACGATTTGCGGATTTGAATGAGCAGGAGATTGTGGCGCTGGCGATCAGCAATGAGGAAGAGGATTCGCGGGTGTATGCGGATATTGATCATGCGCTGCGGGCGGATTATCCGGCGACGGCGAAGATTTTCGAGGGGATGGAGGCCGAGGAGCAGGAGCATCGGCGGGAGCTGACGGAGCTGTATCGCAGCAGGTTTGGGGAGCATATTCCCCTGATTCGGCGGGAGGATGTGAAGGGGTTCATCCGGCACAAGCCGGTTTGGCTGGTGCGGCCGCTGGGGATTGAGGCGGTGCGGCGGCTGGCGGAGACGATGGAGCTGGAGACGAGGCGGTTTTATGAGCGGGCAGCGCAGCGGACGACGGATGCGGCGACGCGGAAGCTGCTGGGGGATCTGGCGGCGGCGGAGGCGAAGCATTCAGCGCTGGCCGAGCAACTGGAGAAGGAGCATCTGACATCGGAGGCGAGGCGGGGGGAGGAGGAATCGGCGCGGCGGCTGTTTGTGTTGCGGGTGGTGCAGCCGGGATTGGCGGGGTTGATGGATGGATCGGTTTCGACGCTGGCGCCGTTGTTTGCGGCGGCGTTTGCGACGCATAATTCGCTGGATGCATTTCGAGTTGGGCTGGCGGCCAGCGTGGGGGCGGGGATTTCGATGGGGTTTGCGGAGGCGCTGAGTGATGATGGGTCGATGACGGGAAGGGGGACGCCGGTTTTGCGGGGAGTTGTGTGCGGGTTGATGACGTGCGCGGGAGGGATTGGGCACACGATGCCGTATTTGATTCCGAGTTTTAAGACGGCGACGGCGGTGGCGGTGGCCATCGTCGTGATCGAGCTGTTGGTGATTTCATGGATTCGGAAACGGTATATGGATACGCCGTTTCTGGCGGCGGCGTTTCAGGTGGTGGTGGGAGGAGTGTTGGTGTTTTTGACAGGCATTCTCATTGGCAGCGCTTAGAGAATTTCGGATTTGCGATTTGCGATTTGCGATTTGCGATTTGCGATTTGCGATTTGCGATTTGCGATTGAAATCCATCTCAAATGGGGCCGCTGATTGGCGGGGTGGTCGTTGCACCGGCGGGAGGGGATTTATTCGCACTTACTTCGGGACAGCTTGCAGAATTCGATCAACTGATTTCGTCAACGCCACGCCACGTTGAATCACAGCGTCGGCAAGAATCTTGACGAGCGGTCCAGTCAGTGGGAGCGTATCGCGCTCCTTCAGATTGAGAATTGCGTCCCATTCCGGTCGTGGCAAACTCCCGTACTCCTTCTCGACTGCGTCACGTTGGGTCACAAATCGTGCATCAATCAAACCGCCCTTATGAACGATAACGTTTCGGATCAATTCCAACGTGAACACATCAGGCCAGGCAAAGTGCACTTTCATGCGCTGATCGAATGTCTTTTCATATACTTTTTTTGCCGCTCTTAGCGGGTCAAATTCCACTTTCTCGGAATCTCGCAAGATTGTTCCCATGTGTTTCAAGATTTCTCCGCCGAATTCTTTCGTCATTTTGAGAATCTCGGACACTGCGAAGCTTTTCTCTTGATTCTTCCCTTCTGGTTTTGTGTATGCGTCCAACAGGGAGGGACTAAGGTTGATCGCAGTTACCCATAGGTCTTCGATCAATACTTCAAAGGCAGTCCACAAAGCCGTGACGGCGCTGCCCAATGTTGCGCGCGCCGCCTCAACCGCAGGCTTCGCCAAGCTGTTGTTTGGATTCGCCCATTTGTCGATGAGCTGATCAAACAATTGCGATGCGAATGCCTGTTGCCCACTTCGGTTTGTCTCGTCTTCGGCCAATTTCAATGTTTGGACTTGAAGTTGATTAGCAATATTGGTTGCAACTCGTTCCTCATCTTCGGCACTCAATGTTCCCCATAGGTCCAGATTCAGCTCGCGTCGGGCTTGGAAGCCAGCAGCGAGTATTGCGGTGGACCAGTAGGCGATATTCGCCGGAAGACACAGTACCGTCTGTATTCGATCTATGTTGTTCGTAAAGGTTTGAGCGATGCCGCGAATCTCATCAACAGCGATTTCGTGGTGCAAGGACTCGTATGCCCTGCCGAAGTCCTGGGCCTTGGCAAATTCAATCTCTTCCGATGATCTCATTCTAGTGATTGAACGCCCGCGTTACCTACTTAGTCAAGTATTCGTTGCCCGCAGTGTCGGAGGTATCGAAGCGGCGATCTTCCGGTAGAATCTCAGTAACGGAAGGAGACTGCGATGAACAGCTTAGAGGAACGAGTGCAACTACTCGAACGGGCAAACCGAAGATGGCGACTGTTGGGCTGTGCGCTGTGCATGGCATTGGCTTGCATCTTCATTGCTGGGCAAGCAAGGCAGAATGAACGGATACTCGAATTGGATCGTTTGATCATTCGTGATAAGGCCGGAAAGCCTCGGTTCGTATTCGGCTCCATGCCGATCCAGCGCGAGGAGAATGCGAAACCCACAACCAGGGAAGCTGCCATTGCGGAAGAGGTGGGACTATGGATTTTTGATGAAAACAGAAAAGAGTGTGGCGGCTTGACGATCAAAGGAAGCACGCCGTCGCTTTGGTTTTTCAGGTCGCCAAACGATATGGATTACGACCCATTTTGGAAAATCGCGAAGTCAGCCTTAGAAAAAGCGGCCCCCAGGGACCCAAAGTGGCAACGCGATTTGGAACTAGCGAGAAAGTTGGAGGCAGCGGGACGGCGCAATAAGGGTGCGCTCACACTAGACAGCCGCCACGCGAAGTTCACCGTTTTAGACGCAGACACTCAAAAGTTTCGGGAGGTCTGGCTTGCCCCGGAGTCCGAACGCGGCATTTTCCAATGGGAAGTTCTTTTGCCTGCCGATACCCTTCCTCAGCCAAAGAACTGAAACGGCGCGGATCTGCGCCAATCTGCGGCTCCGCCCATCGGTGTGAATCGGTGCCCATCGGTGGCGATTCTTTGCGTCTCAGCGTCTCTGCGCCTCCGCGGTGAATATCCGCGGCGCCTTTCTGACTGAAAACAGGGGGGAGGAGGTGGGCACGGCCGACACGACCGTGGCACACGGAGAATGTCCGCACCGCCAAAAGGGCCTGTCTGGTACCATGGCAGGTCTTTGCAAGGAGTAAGCTTGGCAACCCCGGAAGCCAAATATACCAATCGGCTGGCGAAGGAGACTTCGCCGTATTTGTTGCAGCATGCACACAATCCGGTGGATTGGCATGCGTGGGGGGCGGAGGCGTTTGAGGAGGCGCGGAAACAGAACAAACCGATTTTTTTATCGGTGGGATATAGCACGTGTTACTGGTGTCACGTGATGGAGCGGCAGAGTTTTGAGAATGAGCAGATCGCGAAGGAGATGAATGAGCGGTTTGTGTGCATCAAGGTGGATCGGGAGGAGAGGCCGGATGTGGATCAGTTGTATATGACGGCGGTGCAGGTGTTGACGCGGCATGGGGGTTGGCCGATGAGCGTGTGGTTGACGCCGGATTTGCGGCCGTTTTATGGGGGGACGTATTTTCCGCCGACGGACCAGGGAGGGCGGCCGGGGTTCATGACAGTGATGCGGGCGATTGAGGGGGCGTATCGGGATAGGCCGGCGGATGTGGAGAAAACGGCGACGCAATTGGTGAACATTTTGAAGCAGGTGGCGGAGCCGCAGGCGCCGGAATCGCCGGTGACGATTGGGCCGGAGTTGGTGGAGGAGATTCTGGAGCGGTCGGTGAGGGATTATGAGAGCCAGTTTGGGGGATTTGGGGGCGCGCCCAAGTTTCCGCGGCAGACGCTGCTGGAATTAATATTGGTGCACAACCGGCACGTGCCCAACGAGCGGCGGATGAAGATGCTGCGGCATGCGCTGGACGCGATGGCGGATGGGGGGATTCGGGACCATCTGGGGGGAGGGTTTCATCGCTATTCGACGGATGCGAAATGGCTGGTGCCGCACTTTGAGATCATGTTGTATGACAACGCGATGCTGGCGTGGGTTTATGTCGAAGCGTTTCGGCAGACCAAAGAGAAAAGATATGCGGATGTGGCGCGGGGGATACTGGATTTTATTTTGCGGGAGATGACATCGCCGGAGGGTGGATTTTATACGGCGTTTGATGCGGAAGTGGATGCGATGGAGGGGTTGTCTTACCTTTGGACACTGGAGGAGGTGAGATTCGTGCTGGGGGAGGAGACGGTTTTTTTCGCGAAGGTGTATGGGGTGGATCGGGGGCCGAATTTTGCGGACCCGCATCATGGGACGGGGCAGGCGGACAAGAACATTTTGTATTTGCCGCGGCCGTTGGCGGAGGTGGCGGGGGAGATGAGGATTTCCGCGGATGATCTGGAGGCGAAGCTGCGGCCGCTGCGGCAGAGGCTTTATGAGGTGAGGAGGAAGCGGAAACAGCCGCTTTTGGATACGAAGATCATCACGAGTTGGAATGCGCTGATGATCCGGGGGATGGCGTATGCCGGGCGGGTTTTGGGGGAGAAGCGCTATGTGGAGGCGGCGGCGAAGGCGGGGGAATTTTTGTGGACGCGGCATAGGCATCCGGGAGGCGGGTTGTGGAGAACGAGCCGGGATGGGGTGACCAGGCATTTTGCGTTTTTGGATGATTATGCGTTTTTGGGGCAGGCGATGTTGGAGTTGAAGGAGGCCACGGGAGAGGAGAAGTGGGAGAAGCAAGCGCGGGAGATCGCGGCGAAGATGCAGGAGCGGTTTGGGGATAAGGAGGGCGGGGGTTTTTATTTTACGGCACAGGGGCAGGATGATTTGATCGTGAGGCAGAAGGTGGCGAGCGATTCGCCGCTGCCCAGCGGGAATTCGGTGGCGGTGATGGTTTTGCTGGAACTGAAAATGGTGGAGGGGGCGCGGGATACGCTGGAGGCATTTGCGAATCAACTGGAGCTGAATGGGGAGGGGATGAGCTCGATGGTGGAGGCGGCGATCTATTATTTGAAGAGCAACGGGCCGATTTCGGTTGCGCCGGGGCCGTGGCGGGGCGAGCAGGGGGAGCGGCCGCAGACGCCGCAGGAGATTGCCAATTCGGTGGTTTCGATGCAGGCGGCGTGGGTGAGTCCGAGCGAGTTGCACGTGCAACTGGGGATAGCGGATGGGTATCACATCAATGCGCATCAGGCGGGGCGGGATTTGATTGCGACGCAGGTGTCGATTGGGGGACGGGAGTTGGAGAAGATTGAGTACCCCGAAGGGGAGGAGAGGAAGTTTGGGTTCAGTGATGGGGCGATAGCGGTTTATAGCGGGAGTGTGACGATTAAGGTGAAATTTAAGAAGAGCATGACGGGGCAGGCGCCGGTGAGGATGGGGATTGCGTATCAGGCGTGCGATAAGGGGGCGTGTTTGCCGCCGGTGACGAAGCAGATTGAGGTGAATACGCCGTGAGGGTTCAGGGTTCGGGGTTCAGGGTTCAGGAAAAGAACATGGGCGAGCAACAGAGGCCGGTTGCAGTGATTACGGGGGCTTCGAGCGGGATTGGACTCGATCTGGCAAAGCTGTTTGCGCAGGGGGGGCATGATCTGGTTCTGGTGGCGCGCAATGAGGAGGCGCTGAGGGGGGTGGCGGCGGAATGCGAGAGGTTTGGGGTGAAGGCGCATGTGCTGGCGAAGGATTTGAGCGATCCGGGGGCAGCGCAGGAGATTCTTGATGAATTGGCAGCGCGAGGGATCGTGGTGGAGGTGCTGGTGAATAATGCGGGGTTTGGGACGCATGGGGCGTTTGCGGAGACGAAGCTGGAAGAAGAAGTGGGGATGATTCAGGTGAACATTGTGGCGCTGATCCAGCTTACGCGATTGTTTTTGCCGGGGATGATTGCGCGGAGGTCGGGGAAGATCATGAACGTGGCCTCGGTGGCGGGGTTTGTGCCGGGGCCTTATATGTCGGTTTATTATGCGACCAAGGCGTTCGTGTTGTCGCACTCGGTAGCGTTGGCGCAGGAGGTGAAGGGGAGCGGGGTGATTGTCAGCGCGCTGTGTCCGGGGCCGACGAAGACGGAGTTTCAGAAGCGGGCGAAGATCGCGGAGTCGAAATTGTTCAAGAAGCCGAGGTCGATGACGTCGATGGAAGTGGCGAAGGCGGGGTATGAGGGGTTGATGAAG
>JBGPEF010000296.1:0-7147 GCA_041482675.1 Tepidisphaeraceae bacterium
GCCGGCCTGGCAGCCCCAGACGGTCATCAACGAGTGCCAGTGATTGGGAGTGGCGATGGCGATGGCATCGACATCCTTGCTTTCGAGGAGCTTGCGGATGTCTTTGTAGCCCTGGACTTTGCTGCCCTTGCCGTCGGCGTTTTTGATGGCATTGCCGAGGACCTTTTCATCGGCATCGCAGAGAGCGACGAGGCGGACGCCGGGGATTTGCGGGAACACCTTCATGTGCTCCTGGCCGCGGCCGTTGAGGCCAACGACGGCCATGCGGACGTCATCGTTGGCGCCGATGGCGCGGAGTTTGGCGGAGAAGAGAGTGCTTGCACCGACGGCGGCCGAAGCGGCCAGGAAACTGCGACGTGTTACACGAGTCATTGTGGATCCCTCTGCGTAAAGGATGAGTTGGAATTTGCGATCGCTATGTTATCAGGAACAGACACTGGCGATAAAGGGGTTACAACGGTTGATTTGGTGTGTTGGCGCGGGCGGCGGGGGCGGGAAATTTGGTAATTAAATTTTCTGGGGCGGTCGGGCACAACAGAGGGGATGGAAGCTGGAACGGCGGGGTTTTAGATATGTTGAACCAATCCGTTTTGACTTTCTGCTTCAGGGGACAAAGATTCCGCAGGGTACGTTGTCGTGGGAAAACGGAAAGGAGCTGATTCTCGTGGACAAGACATTTGAAGTTGGAAAGAAGCTGGTGGAGTTGTGCAAGGCGGGGAAGCATCTGGAAGCGATCAAGAAGCTTTACGGGCCCGACATTGTCAGCATCGAGGCGATGGCCTCGCCGCAGATGCCGCAGCGGATCGAGGGGATCAAGGCGGTGCGTGAGAAGGGGGAATGGTGGGAGAAGAACCATGAGGTTCATGGCGGCGAGGTGGAGGGGCCGTGGCCGCATGGGGATCGGTTTATCGTCCGCTTCAAGTACGACGTGACGGCCAAAAGCGGGCCGATGAAGGGCAAGCGGATGAAGCTGGATGAGGCGGCGCTATATACCGTGAAGGATGGCAAGGTGGTGCAGGAGGAGTTTTTCTATCACATGGGATGATGGGGGAAGAGAGTTTTTGAAGGTGGCCTGGGCACGTTGTCGTTTGAAGATGAAAAGGAGCTGACGTATGGAAAAGGCTTTTGATGTTGGAAAGAAGCTGGTGGAGTTGTGCAAGGCGGGGAAGCATGACGAGGCGGTGAATAAGCTGTACGGCCCAAAGATCGTGAGCATCGAGCCGATGGGCTCGCCGGAGATGCCGGCGCGGATCGAGGGGATCGCGGCGGTGCGCAAGCATGGGGAGTGGTGGGAGAAAAATCATGAGATCCATAGCGCGCTGGTGGAGGGGCCGTGGCCGCATGGGGATCGGTTCATCGTCAGGTTCAAGTATGACCTGACGGGGAAGGGCGGCCCGATGAAGGGGAAAAGGATGACGGTGGATGAAACGGGGTTGTATACGGTGAAGGATGGGAAGGTTGTGCAGGCGGAGTTTTTTTATCACATGGGATAGGGGGAATTTGCGATTTGCGATTTTTGATTTGCGATTGGGGAGAAGCCCAGCCCCTCACCCTGACCCTCTCCCCGGAGTACCGGGGCGAGGGGAGAGGAAGAAGGGAGCATACATCGTATGGGTTTAGAGATCTTCCTTGAGCATTTTGGGGATGAGCTCTTCGAAGTTTTCGCGGGCGGTGACGGTGCGGAGGATTCCCTTTTTGTCGATGAGGAACATGGTGGGGATGCCGGTGATGCCGTAGGTTTCGGCCAGGGGGTGCCACTGGCGCTTGGCGGCGGCGGTCGCGTCGAAAAGCTGGGGCCAGGGCATGTCGTGGTTTTCGGTCATGAAGGTTTTGAGGGCCGGTTCACTGCGGTCGGAGGAGACGCCGAGGATTTCCAGGCCGTCTTTGTGGAAGTCGGCGTAGGCTTTTTTCACGCGCGGGAGTTCTTCGCGGCAGGGGGGGCACCAGGTGGCCCAGAAGTCGACGAGAATCACTTTGCCTTTCCACTGGGCGGTGGAGAATTTGGAGCCGTCGGTGGCCTGGCCCTCGATGATGAGCGGCTTGCCGGTGAGGCCGCGGAGCTTGGCGGCGGCCTGAATTCCAGGGGCCAGGCCGAGGGCGGTCTGGCTCTTGAGGTCATTGAGTACGATTTTTTCGGCGCGGTCGCGGAGTTGGTCGTTGGCCGCGGCCTGCTCGATGAACATGGCGATGACGGGGGCGAGCTGTTCATCCTTGCTGTTGGCCTTGGCGAGCTTCTCAACATCATCGAGCACGTTGGTCTGCGCGGCGGCATCTTTGTTGGCCAGCCACCAGCGGACGAGGAGCTGGGTGGCTTTCCACTGGGCGCTGTCTTTGCCCTGGGCGCGTTTTTCGAGAGTGGCGGCGGAATCGGCATCGCCCATGACGGCGAGCATGGCGAGAAGTTGGCGCTGGGCGGTCATGGCCTGGGACTTGGCGCGTTCCTCGACGGTGGCGAGCTCATCGAAGAGGCTAACGAGTTTTTTCATGGGGGGGATGACATTGGGGGCGATTTCCTGGCGCTTGGCGGCGTCGAGCAGGACTTCCGGCGATTCGAGGACATTCTTGAGCTGCTGGCCCGTGGCCTGAAGGTCGGCGATGACCTGATCGGGCGTCCGCTTGTCGGCTTTTTCGGTTTTATCGACGGCGAGGGCGGTGAGGCCGCCGCGCAGGGCGAAGCCGAGCATGGAGGCGAGGAGGAGGAAGACGATTGTGATGCGGCCGATTCGTGATTTAGACATTCGTTTACCGGTTAAGGGACAATGGTAAAGACAGTTTGCTCTGGGATTACGATAGCCGGGGAATTGGGGGTTTCAAGAATCGTCAGCGGGGGCGGACCCTAGGAAAAATGGATGGTGGCCGAGCACGGGCATTTCCGGCGCGCCGGGACTGCCCATGCCACCCAAGGCGGGATATCCAGGATTAGATTTTGAGGAGGTATTGGTATTTGGGGCCGAGGCGGATTTTGGCGATGTAGATGATTTGGCCGAGGTGTTCGGCGGCGTGGGCGGAGGTGGTGGCGATGAGGTCGAGGATGGAGCGGTCGCGGCCGCGGATTTGGGTGGTGTCGAAGAGGGTGGAGTGGGGCATTTGGGTGAGGACGGCGTTGACGATGTGGAAGGCATCGTCGATTAATTGGAGGAGGTCGGATTTGGAATGCTGGGCGGCGGTGTCGAATTCGCCGGTGCGGTTGCGGGTATTGGGTTGGCCGGCGATGTTGTGGGCGTAGCGTTCGGTGAGGCTGCCGCAGATGTGGAGAATGAGGTTGGTGATGCTGTTGCTCTGGGGGTTGGGACGCCAGTTGAGGTCTTCATCGGAGAGCTGGTTGATGACGCCGAGGAGGCGCTGGCGGAAATCGGCGAAGCGTTCGCGCTGGTCGTCGATGAACATGCGGGCGATGCTGGTCATTTGCGTTTCCGGGGTAAATTGGCATTGTAAAAGGGTGCGAAGGGGGTGCAAGGAGAGATGATGGCGAGGGCGGCGAGATTGCTCCTGATGCTTTGCGTGGCGCTGGCGGGGTGCTGGTCTGATGATGGGGGGCGGCCGATTGCGCAGGCGAAGGAGGCGGAGAAATCGCTCTTTGAGCGGCTGGGGGGAGAGAAGGGGATTGCCAAGATGGTGGATGAATGGGTGGCGCGGAGCGTGAATGATCCGCGGGTGAATTTGACGCGGCGGGGGACGGAGATGCAGTGGGTACCGGCGGATTCGAATGTGGCGCGGCTGAAGGGGGGATTGGTGCAGTTCATCTGCGCGGCGAGCGGTGGGCCGCAGAAGTATGAGGGGAGGGACATGAAGTCGGTGCACCAGGGGATGCGGATCAGCGGGGGGGAGTTTGATGCGATGAAGAAGGACTTGAAGGAGGCGATGAAGATGTTGAAGGTGGGGGAGAAGGAAGAGAAGGAATTGTTTAAGGTGATCGAGGGGGCGCGGAAGGATATTGTGGAGGTGCCATGAAAACAAAATTGCCGATGGCGTTGATTTTGCTCGGATTGAACCTGATGGCGGCGGCGGCGAATCCGCCGATGTTGAAGATTGGGGAGAAAGCGCCGGATTTCAATCTGCCGGGGGTGGATGGGAAGACTTATTCGCTGAAGGATTTTGCCGATGCGAAAATTCTGGTGGTTATCTTCACCTGCAACCATTGTCCGACGGCACAGGCGTACGAGCAGCGGATCATCAAGCTGCATGAGGATTACAAGGACAAGGGCATGGCGCTGGTGGCGATTTCGCCGAATGATCCGCTGGCGGTGCGGCTGGATGAGCTGGGATATACGGAATTTGGCGATTCGTTTGACGAGATGAAGGTTCGGGCGAAGGAGAGGGGGTTTAAGTTTCCTTATTTGTATGACGGCGAGACGCAGGCGACGGCGAAGGCGTATGGGGTGGTGGCGACGCCGCACGTTTATATTTTCGATCAGGAGCGGGCGCTGAGATATGTGGGGAGGATTGATGATTCGGAAGTGAAGACGGTGACGTCGCAGGATGCGCGGAATGCGATTGAGGCGATGCTGGCGGGACGGCCGGTGCCGGTGGAGGTGACGAAGGTTTTTGGATGCTCGACGAAATGGGCGGAAAAGAACGACAGTGCGAAGAAATCGCTGGCGAAGTGGGATGCGGAGGCGGTGAAGATTTCTCCGATTGATGCCGAGACAGTGAGTTCGCTTGCGAAAAATGATTCGAAGAAGCTGTTGTTGATCAATGTGTGGGCGACGTGGTGCGGGCCGTGCGTGAGTGAGCTGCCGGAGCTGGTGACGATGAACCGGATGTATCGTAAGCGGCCGTTTGAGCTGATCACGATCAGCATGGATGATCCAAAAAAGCAGGAGCAGGCGCTGGAGATGCTCAACAGGCTGCACGTGTCGGCGACGAACTACATTTTCAATTCGGAGAAGCGGGATGCGCTGGTGGAGGCGCTGGATCCGAAATGGCCGGGGCCGGTGCCGCACACAATCCTGGTGGCGCCGGGTGGGAAAGTGATTTACAGGCAGACGGGGGAGTTTGATGCGATGGAGTTGAAGAAGGCGATTGTGGGGTATATTGGAAGAACGTACGCGGATCGATAAACATGCGCGTTATCACCGATCTACAAAGACCAATCGGGGATCTGTTGAAGGAGGCAGGGGGCGACGGTTTTCTCGTTGAGGCGGGCGATCGGACGCAATATGCGATCATTCCGCTGGATGATGATTTAGTTGATTATCTGCTCGAGCGGAGTCCCAAGCTCATTAAAGAGTGCAAGAGAATCCGAGCGGAAATGAAACGGGGAAAATTTAAAACTCACGAAGAGGTGAAGCGGATGTTTGCGAAGGGGTGATGACCGCTCGGCCGGGCAGACTGATTCGACGACGCGGGCGCTGATTATAATTGTCAAATGCGGGGGAGCTATCGTATCGTTACGATGATGAAAAGCTTTCCGCCATATGAGGAGCTGCGGGAATTGATCCAGCTCGCCAAGCGCGAGGACCTGGGGAGCGGGGATGTCACCAGCCGGCTTTTGGTGGAAGAGAATCAGATTGGGGTGGGGACGCTGATTCAGAAAGAGGTGGGGATTCCCTGCGGGCTGCCGATGGTGGAGATGATCTGCCGGACTTATGACGAGCGGCTGCGGGTGGAGCAGATTCCGGGATTTCACATGGAGATCATCGAGGGGCGGTTCAGCGATGCGCGGACGACGCCGCTGCTGCGGATTCGCGGGCCGATGCGGTCGCTGTTATCGGCCGAGCGGGTGATCCTGAATTTCCTGCAGCACCTGTCGGGCGTGGCGACGCAGACGCACCGCTATGTGAAGCGCGTGGCGGGGACCGGCGCGAAGATTTTTGATACCCGCAAGACGCTGCCCGGTTTTCGGCTGCTGGAGAAATACGCGGTGCGGGCGGGTGGGGGGAACAACCATCGCATGGGGCTGCACGATGCGGTGCTCATTAAAGATAATCATCTGGCAAATATTTCGCTGAAAGAAATGGCCGCTTATCTGACCAAGGTGGTGAGCCAGAGCCGAGCGGAGGAGGTGGGGCGAATGGTCGAGGCGGAGGTGGAGAATCTCGATCAGGTGCGCGAGGCATTAAAGGTAGAGGGAATTGATGTGATTCTGCTGGACAATATGGACTGCCCCAGCATGGAGACGGCCGTGGCGATGCGAAGCCCGGCCGTCGCGGGGCGCAAGAGCAAGCCGCTTTTTGAGGCATCGGGGGGGATTACGCTGGACACGGTTCGGACGGTGGCACAAACGGGGGTGGAGCGGATCGCGGTGGGGGCGATCACCCATTCGGCGGCAGCGCTCGATATCAGTTTGGAAATCGAGCGCTGATTTGCCCGGTGACGTTACAAATCGTACATCTCATCATGTCCGGCCGAGCAGTGGAGTAATGGCTGAGCGGCCGGCGAGAGAATCCACGACAAGGGCGAGGCCATCGTGAGGTGGCGTCAGACGAAAGTCTGACTCGCCGCCGCACCTCTTATTGGACCCCTTGCGGAAAAACTCTCCGGCGTCTGAGCGAAGGAGCGCTGGCGGCAGGGCCGTCGGTGGCACATGGCAGACGCCGCAACCTTTAAGTTGACATTCCCCCTCGCCGATGAGGGGGATAGCAAGGCTATTGAGGAGGGCGGACAAGCATGTCCGCCCGCACGGCTTCGGCTGCAAATTAAAGCGGTCGGGGTATGGCGGCGGCGGGGTGATCCGCACCGGTGGGTGCCCAAAGGCAGGCCGGAAGGATCGGCGCCGCCGCCCAACAGGCTGATAGTTCCAGACAGCGGTTGGTCGGCATGAGAGTTCGAGGACGGGCGTGGAACACAGGGTCGCGCCCGATCGACACCGCAGGATGGATTTTTAGATAAGAGTTCCGGCCGCGTTCGCGGAGTTGCGGATGCGAGGGACCGGAAGAGTGATGGAGAAAGCGCTAACAGGAGGCATGAACATGCTTGCACGCAATCGCAAAACGGGCTTTACGCTCGTGGAAATTCTGATCGTCGTCATCATCCTTGGCATTCTGGCAGCGATCGTGATTCCGCAATTTACAAATGCCTCGCAGGACGCGCGGGAGAGCGCGCTGCTGAGCCAGCTTCAGACGCTGCGCAGCCAGATCGAGTTGTATAAGCTCCAGCACAAGGATGCGCTTCCGAACCTGGTCGCCAACTGGAACCCGATGACGAC
>JBGPEF010000297.1:0-7113 GCA_041482675.1 Tepidisphaeraceae bacterium
CAACGAAGAAGGCGGAATCGATGTCGAGGAATTTCGCGACAAAGCCATCGTCGATCGCGTGCAGACCACATCCACTGCACTTTTGGGCCTGACTCTCCAGTGCGCCAACTGCCACGACCACAAATACGATCAATTTTCCCAAAAAGAGTATTACCAGTTCTTCGCGCTTTTAAATAACGCCGACGAATCCCTGCTCAACGTCCCCAATGCCGAAACCGCCCAAAAACGCGCTGAGATCGACGCCAAAATCGCCAAGGCCGAATCCGAGCTGGAAAGCAAATTCCCCGCCCAGGATGAGCCCATCATCTGGGAAGTCGTCAACGCCGATGATTTCGAATCGTCCGGCGGCGCAATCCTCAGCCGCCTCCCCGACAACTCTCTTCTGGCCTCTGGCAAAAATCCCGGCACTGACACCTACATCATCAAAGCCATCATCAACCCCAGGGAAGTCACCCACATCCACCTCGAAGCCCTCACCCACCCCTCCCTCGCCAAAAACGGTCCCGGCCGGTCCGGCGCTGATGGCAACGGCAATTTCGTCCTCACCGAAATCCGCCTCGCCGCCGCCCCCGATGGCACTGCTGATCAGAAACCCATCCTCCTCACCGACGCCCAGGCGCCCATTGCACAGAGCGGCTTCCCCGCCACCAACGCCATCGATGGCAACCCCCAAACCGGCTGGGCCGTCGATGATGGCTCCGGCAAAATCAACGAGAATCGCTCCATCAGTTTCAAACTCAATGAGCCCATCCCCGGCCAAAAAGCGTCGGTGACTTTCACCATCGAGCAAACCTACCCCATCCATCCCCTCGGCCGATTCCGCTTATCCGTCGGCCGCCCCCAGCCCGTCCCTCCCACCAATATTCCCATCGAAGAACAGCGCCGCCAGCTCCTCGCCCTCCGCATGGCCGCCTGGGAAAAACAGGTTGCGCCAAAATGCGTGAACTGGACGGTGCTGGAACCGACAAAATTCTCCCGCAACTATGGCGGCTCCATCATCAAACTGAGCGACAACTCCCTCCTCTTCAGCGGCGACAATTACTATCGCGATGAGTACAAGCTCGAGTACCAAACCGATCTCAGGTCCATCACCGCCCTCCGCCTCGAAGTGCTCCCCCACGAAGATCAGCCCAAAGGCGGCCCCGGCCGCGACACCGAAGGCGGCTTCGTCCTCAGCGAATTCACCGCCGCCGCATCCCCCCTCGACAACTCCAACCCCGCCCAACCCATCATCTTCGACTCAGCCACCACCGAACCGGCCACCCCCCCCACCGTCGCCCGCGCCATCGATGGCAAGCGCGACACCCACTGGACCATCAACCGCACCGAAGCCAAACCGAAAATCGCCGTCTTCCGCCTCAAGTCCCCCCTCGCCAACGACGCCGGCACCAGACTGGCCATCTCCATCCTGCAAAACTACCACCAGCAGGCCAATCTCGGCCGCGTCCGCATCTCGGCCACCACCGACACCCGCGGCGTCGAAGCCTCTGGCGTCCCCGCCGAAATCGAAGAAGCCCTCATCACTCCCGCCGACCAGCGCTCCCCCGCACAGCTCGATCGGCTCAAAAACTATTTCCTCTCCATCACCCCCCTGCTCGCCGAACAGCGCAAACAAATCGCCACCCTCAAAAACTCCCTCCCCAAATTCGTCACCACTCTGGTCCTCCAGGAACGCGCTGCGCCCCGTCTCACCAAAGTTCACCACCGCGGCGAATTCCTCAATCAGCGCGATCCCGTCCAACCCAACGTCCCCGACGTCCTTCCTCCACTCCCGCAAGGCGCCCCCAAAAATCGCCTCACCCTCGCCAAGTGGCTCGTCGATGAAAACAATCCCCTCGTCGGCCGCGTCGTCATGAACCGCATCTGGAGCCACTATTTCGGCCGCGGCATCGTCTACACCATCGAAGATTTCGGCGTCATGGGCCAAAAACCCACCCACCCTCAGTTGCTCGACTGGCTGGCCGCCGAATTGCCCCGCCAAAAGTGGAGCATGAAAGCCATGCACCGCCTCATCGTTACCTCCGCCACCTATCGCCAGTCATCCCGCCTCACCCCCAGCCTCCGCGAGCGCGATCCCGACAATATTCTCCTCGCCCGCGGCCCGCGCATGCGCGTCGAGGCCGAAATCGTCCGCGATATCGCCCTCACCGCCTCCGGCCTGCTCAGCCGAAAAATCGGCGGCCCCAGCGTCTTCCCCCCACAGCCCCCCGGCATCAGCGAGCTTTCCTACGGACCACTGAAATGGGTCACCAGTCCCGGCGAAGACCGCTATCGCCGCGGCCTCTACACCTTCTTCAAGCGCACCAGCCCGTATCCCGGCCTGACCGTTTTCGACGCCCCCAGCTCCGAACTCGTCTGCGCCCGCCGCATTCGCTCCAACACACCCCTTCAAGCCCTCACCGTCCTCAACGATCAAGTCTTCGTCGAGGCTGCCCAGGCCATGGCCCTGCGCGTCATGCGCGAATCCTCCGACGTCGATGCCCGCGCTACCCGCGCAATCCGCCTCTGCCTCTCCCGCCAACCCGATCCCCAGGAACTCTCACAGATCACGTCGTTCTATCAGGCGCAGCTCCAGCGATTCCACACAAAGGATGCGGACCCATTAAAAGTGGCGTTGGCCGATCCGGAGAAAGCGCCCAGAGGAATCGATATGCCGGAACTGGCCGCATGGACGACGGTTTGCCGGGCCATTCTCAATCTGGATGAAACGGTGACGAAGGAATAACGAACGATGAACTGTTCATTTGATCCATCACGGTACAGTCGATCACTCGCCGAGCTTCGCGGAATTACCCGCCGCCAGTTCTTCTCCGATTGCGGCGTCGGCATCGGCAAAATGGCCCTGGCGTCCCTCCTCTGCGGCGGCGTATCCAAAGCCTTCGCCTCCCCCTCCCCTTCCGACCTTCTCAATCCCACCGCCCCCCGCCCTCCCCTCTTCCGCCCCAAAGCCAAGCGCGTCATCTACATGTTCATGGTCGGCGCTCCCAGCCAGCTCGACATGTTCGATTACAAACCCGCCCTCGTGAAATTCGACGGCCAACCCATCCCCGCCCACATCGTCAAGGACCAGCGCTACGCCTTCATCGAGCGCACCGCCGCCCTCATGTCCTCGCGCTACAAATTCAAAAAACACGGCCAATCCGGCCAGGAAATCTCCGAAATTCTCCCCAACCTCGCCACCGTTGCCGACGACATCTGCATCATCCGCTCCATGTACAGCGAGCAATTCAATCACGCCCCCGCGCAAATTTTCCTCAACACCGGCACCGCCCAACTCGGCCGCCCCAGCATGGGCTCCTGGATCAGCTACGGCCTCGGCAGCGAATCCACCGACCTCCCCGCCTTCGTCGTCCTTTCCTCCGGCGCACCGGGCGCAAGCGGCGGCGCATCCCTCTGGAGCTGCGGCTTCCTCCCCACTGTCCACCAGGGCGTCAATTTCCGCGCCAAGGGCGATCCCATCCTCTCCGTCACCAATCCCAAAGGCATCGATCCCAAAATGCAGCGCCAATCGCTCGACCTGGTCCGCAACCTCAATGAGCATCACCTCGCCTCCGTCGGCGATCCCGAAATTCAAACCCGCATCAGCGCCTACGAGCTCGCCTACCGCATGCAAACCAGCGCGCCGGAATTGACCGACCTCTCCCAGGAATCCAAGGAAACTCTCGAGATGTATGGCGCCAAACCCGGCGAATCATCCTTCGCCAACAACTGCCTCCTGGCCCGTCGCCTCATCGAGCGCGGCGTCCGCTTTGTCAGCGTCTATCACGCCGACTGGGACCACCATACCGACGTCGCCGCCGGCGTGAAAACCCAGTGCGGCTTCACCGACAAACCCGCCGCCGCCCTGGTCAAGGATCTCAAAGCCCGCGGCCTGCTCGAAGACACCATCCTCATCTGGGGCGGCGAATTCGGCCGCACCCCCATGGTCGAAACCAACCCCGTCCTCGCCCGCAAAATGGGCCGCGACCACCACCCCCAGGCCTTCACCATGTGGCTCGCCGGCGGCGGCATCAAACCCGGCATGACCCTCGGCGCAACCGACGATGTCGGCTTCCACATCGTCGAAGACCCCGTCCACCCCCACGATCTCCAGGCCACCATCCTCCACCTCCTCGGCCTCGATCACAAAAAACTAACCTACCACCACGAAGGCCGCGACTTCCGCCTCACCGACGTCGGCGGCGACCCCATCACCAAAATCCTCGCCTGACCATTCTTCCTGCTCCCTCGCTCAATCCTCCTCTTTCTCCCTCTCCCGGTACTCCGGGAGAGGGTCGGGGTGAGGGTCCTCGGTGGGTCGGGCACTCCTGCCCGACACGCATCGGTGTACCCATCGATGCGTATCTTCGTCATTCGTCATTCGGCATTCTTTCGTCATTCGGCATTCGTCATTCGTCATTCCCCACCCACCTCGGATGTAAGATGAACGCATGCAAATGCCCTGGCTCCTCCCCGACGACAAACTCCTCGCCGAGTGCCGCGTCGAATCCTTCGTCTCCTCCGGCCCCGGCGGCCAGAAGCGCCACAAAACCAACGCCGCCGTCCGCATCACCCACCTTCCCACCAAAATCACCGCCGTCGAAACCGAATCCCGCTCCAATCGCGAAAACAAAATCCACGCCCTCCGCGATCTCCGCCACAAACTCGCCATGGAAATCCGCCGCGACGTTGACCCCACCACCTACCAACCCCCCTCATGGCTGGCCGAATACGAAGCCCTGAAGATGAACCCCAAAAACCCCCTCTACCCCTCCCTCATCGCCGAAGTCTTCGGCCTCCTGAAAGCGACTCACTACAACCCCGCCCCCACCGCCGCCGCCCTCAACATCTCCACCAGCGCCCTCACCAAATTCCTCCACACCGACCCCCACCTCTGGACCCACGTCAACCACCTCCGCACCCAACTCGGCCTCTCCCCATTGCGCTGGGACCGATAGCGACGCCATTTCCTCACCACGAAGCTCACGAAGGCACGAAGGCCAACTCGTCGGAGGACGCGGTGCACAGGAGGGAGCGGTGTTGGATTTTTCTTTTTTGGTCTTAGAGAGAGCTGCCTGGAACGTTGTGCGCGCTGGCGCCAGTCGCGGCTTCGTGGCTTCGTGAGCTTCGTGGTGAAGGTTTGGGGCTACTCTTTGACCTCAGCCCACAGTTTTTGCTCAACCTCGTTGAATTTCCCGAAGGATTTCTCCACTTTGTCCATGAGTTGGCGGATCTGGTCGGGTTGGGCGGATTTGTCCTTGAGGGCGTCGCGCAGGGCCTGGGCGGCGTCGTTCAGATCGTTGGCGCCTTCGGCAAATTGGCGGGCGGAGTCGTAGATGTTGAGATTGGCCATCTCGCCCTTCTTGGGGGTGTAGAGGAGACGCCAGGGACTGCGGCGGATTTCAGCGCTGGCATTTTTCAAATTGTCGCTGGTCGCCTTGAGCGATACGATCATGCCTTCCAGCTTGCTCTTGCTGCCGGTGATGATGGAGTTGGCCGAGGCGGTCATGTCGCGGGTGTTGGCGACGGTTTTCTTCACGTCGTCGAGGGCCTCGGTGGCCTTGGTGATTGTGCCGTCGACCTTGACCATCACACCATTGACCTTTTCGAGAATGGCGGGAAGTTTTTCCTTGAGGGCGGCGGTGGTGTCGTTGAGGTTTTTGACGGTGCCTTTGAAGTCGGTCTTGGTCTCACCAAACATGTCGCCGACATTGGTCATCATGACTTTGGTGCTGTCGGCGACGGCGTGGTATTTGTCCACGGCTGGTTTCATATATTCGCGGACTTCGTTGAGGAGTTTCGTGCCCGTGTCGGCGGTGGTTTTATAGCTGGCGACGGTCTGGTTGACGGTGGGGATGGTTTGTTGATCGACCTGGGTGATGATGTTGTTGATGCGCGGGCTGATGTCGGTGAGGCTGGCCATGAGGGCGTTGATGCCGCTGGCGCGGCCGACGAGGGCGACTTCCGGGCCAAGCGTTTGGCCGGAGCCGAGGCTGTCGAAATTGAGCCAGGATTGGCCCGTGACGGTGCCCTGGATGCCGATGCGAGCGCCTTCCTTGATGTCGTATTTTTTGGGCACGCCGAAGGTGACGAGGATCATGGGCTGGGTGATGGGGGCGGTGGACGGGGTGGATGCGGAAGATTTGGCCAGGCGCGGATCGGTTGGGGGGACGACATCGATATCGCGAACCTGGCCGACTTTGTAGCCGCCGATGCGGACATCATCGCCGACGCGCAGGCCGCCCAGGTCATCCTGAAGCGTGAAGCGGACGGTGCGCTTGTCGACCGGATCGAGGATGCGGTCGAGGCCCTTGATGCCGATGACGATGGTGACGGCCAGAATGATGCTCAGGAGGATGAAGATGCCGGCTCGGAGCGAGTTGCGTCTTTTAATCATGGTAGAGCCCTTGGTGATTCATTGATTGTCCAGGTTAGTCGGCAGCGCCGCGCAGGAGGTCCTTTTCGTATGCGCCGCCGCGTTTGCGTTCGGTGAGTGGGCCTTCGGTGAGGCCGTGGACGAACTGGCGGACGAGGGGGTCGATGGAGTCGCGCATCTCGTCGGAGGTCCCGGAGACAATGAACTTGCCGCGATCGAGAAGGACCATGCGGTCGGCGATGCGGAAGGCGGAATCCATCTCGTGGGTGACGACGACGGAAGTGACGCCGAGTTTTTCGTTGAGGTCGATGATGAGCTCGTCGATTTCGGCGGAGGTGACGGGGTCGAGGCCGGCACTTGGTTCGTCGTAGAAGAGGATTTTGGGGTCGAGGGCGATGGCCCGGGCGAGGCCGGCGCGTTTTTTCATTCCGCCGGAGAGCTGGGCGGGCATTTTTTCGCCGTGCTCGCGCAGGCCGACCATTTCGAGCTTGATTTTCACCATGATCTCGATGGTGTCCTCGGGAAGATCGGTGTGCTCGCGCAGGGGAAGTGCGACATTGTCGGCGACGGACATGGAGTTGAAGAGTGCGCCGGACTGAAAGAGGACGCCGATGGATTTGCGATAGTCGGCCAGCGCCTGGGGGGTCATCCTGGCGATGCTGTTGCCGAAGCTGACGATGTCGCCTTCGTCGTAGGGAATGTTGCCGATCATGAGGCGAAGCAGGGTCGATTTGCCGGACCCGGAGCCGCCGAGGATG
>JBGPEF010000298.1:0-7102 GCA_041482675.1 Tepidisphaeraceae bacterium
AGCAACGTCTGGTACGCCGACGGCCACGCCAAATGGGTCCAGCACGCCGACGGATTGTGGGATTATCAGGATTGGGCCGCCCAGCCGCTCGCCGCCTGGGAATACTTCGACGGGCATTAAAGTTTAATTCTAGTGCAATCTTTCCAGTCGGCATTGCAGGCCCAAAGCCCGCACTACAATGGCACTCCATGGGACTAAAGCTTGAACAACTCAAAAAATCCTACTTCGCCCCCGACGGCAGCGTCTCCCCCGTCATCGACATCGATTCCCTCTCCCTGGCCGACGGCGAGCAGGTGGCCCTCGTCGGAACCAGCGGCTCCGGCAAGACCACCCTCCTCCATCTCCTCGCCGGCATTCTCACCCCCGAAAGCGGGCGAATCCTCTATGACTTCAGCGGCGATGCCTCCTGCGATCTGGCCATCATCGGCGAGGCCCAGCGCGACGTCTTCCGCGGCCGAAATATCGGCTACATCTTCCAAACCCATCATCTCCTCGGCGGATTCACCGCACTCGAAAATGTGCTCCTCGGCATGAGCTTCACCGGCCGAAAACACGACCCCCAATGGGCCACCCATCTGCTCACCGAAGTCGGCCTCGCCCACCGCCTCGACTATCGCCCCGCCAAACTCTCCCTCGGCCAGCAACAGCGCGTCGCCGTCGCCCGCGCCCTCGCCAACCGCCCAAAACTCGTCCTCGCCGATGAACCCACCGGCGCTCTCGATGCCGTCAACGCCCAGCAAGTCCTGGATCTGATACGCAAACTTTGCAGCGAAGTCGCCGCCACGCTTCTGCTCGTCAGCCATGACCCCCAAATCACCTCCCAATTCCCCCGCGTGCTAAAACTGTCCGACCTCAATCAAATCGCAAATCGCAAATCGCAAATCGCAAATCCCGCATGAACTCCTTTCAATTAGTCCTCAAGCAGATGCGCCAACGAGCCCTCTCCAGTTGGCTCACCCTCCTCTCCGTCACCCTCGGCGTCGGCCTGGCCATCGCCATCATGGTCTTCCAGCGCGAAGGCGAGGCCCTCTTCTCCCAATCCGATTTCGGCTACGACATCATCGTCGGCCCCAAGGCCTCCCCTCTCCAGGTCGTCCTCAACACCGTCTATCACCTGGACGTCTCCCCCGGCAACATCCCCTATTCGATCTACGAAACACTCGCCGCCCCCAACAACCAGTTCGTAAAGAACGCCATCCCCTACGCCGTCGGCGATGAGTACCAAGGCCACCGCATCATCGCCACCATCGACCGCGCATTTCCCATCACCTGGGAAGGCAAGCCCCACGAAAAAGGCCGCCCCCTTCAGTATCGCAAAGACCGCACATTCGAATTCGCCGAAGGCCGCCCCTTTCATCCCCAAAAATTCGAGGCCGTCATCGGCAGCGACGTCGCCCTGCGCACCGGCCTGAAAATCGGCTCAAAATTCAAGGCCCAGCACGACGCCGGCAGCAACGCCGTCGATAAGGATGAGCACGATGAGCTCTGGACCGTCGTGGGAATACTAAAACCCACCAAGACCGCCAACGATCGGGTGATCTTCATCCCCCTGGTCAGTTTTTACGCGATTCCCAAGCACGAGCAATACCTGGAAAATCTCGATCAGTTCCAAAAACAAATGGAAGGCGCAACCGCCCCAGCCACCAAGCCCGCCCCTCCCCCCAAGCCCGCCACCGACGGTGAACTCCTCACCAGCGCCCCCGAAAAAAAGGAATCCGGCCATCACGATCACGAAGAAGCCTACGACATGAATCCCGACGGCACCATCAACCTCCATCTCGAAAAAGACAAATGGAAAGTCTCCGCCATCCTCGTCGAGACCCGCCGCGGCGGCTTCCAGAACCAGATGCTCATCTACCAGTTCAAAAATCGCACCGACGCCATGGCCGTCAATCCCGCCATGGAAATGCGCAACTTCTTCGAAACCTTCTTCAAAGGCAGCAGCACACTTCTTCTGGTCATCTCGCTTTTAGTCACCATCGTCGCCGCCGTCTCCATCCTCGTCAGCATCTACAATTCCGTCATGGCCCGCCTCCGCGAAATTGCCATCCTCCGCGCCCTGGGCGCAACCCGCGCCCGCGTCCTCGCGTTAATATGCATCGAAGCCGGCCTCATCGGCCTGGCCGGCGGAATCCTCGGCCTGATCGTCGGCCACCTGCTTGCCCTCGGCGGCTCGCTTTTCATGAACCACCTCATTGGCCAGGAAATCCACTGGCTGGCCACCGGCTCCCGGGAATGGATATACTTAGCAGTAGTCGTTGCCCTGGCCGTCCTCGCCGGACTCGTCCCGGCCCTGCGAGCCTACAAAACGCCCGTGGCAACGCATCTCATGGCGGTCTGATATGTCTAAACGGGGGCTGAACATGATGCCAAACCCGGCCGTAAGTGCGGAAGGAGCCTGAATATGGTGCGAATCGGAGTTATCGCGATCCTCATGGCCGCTCTCAGCGCCTCGGCCATCGCCCAGACCACCAAACCCTCCTCCGAGAACATCGGCGCCATGGAACTCCGCGCCCAGACCGCCTTCGACAAAGGCGACTACGCCACCGCCCTCCCCCTCTTCATGAACCTCGAAAAGAAACTGGCCGACAAGCCCGACAAACTCGGCCCCCTCCAGGAAAAAATCCGCGTCTGCAAGAAAAACCTCCTCAAGGATCCCCCCAGGGACCTGCAAAACTTCCTCAATCAAAAACCCCAGGACAACGCCACCCCCGAAAAGCGCAAGCCCCACATCAAGCCCAAGGACGGCCAGGCCCTCGACCTCGCGATTAAAGACCTTGGCAACTTCGAATACGACGCCGAAAAGGGCGGCAACATCCCCGAAGATGTAAAACAGCTCCACGGCTCAAGAATCCGCACCCACGGCTTCATGATCCCCCTCGACCAGGCCGACAACATCACCGAATTCGCCCTCGTCCCCAGCCTCTTCGCCTGCTGCTTCGGCCAGCCCCCCCAGGTCCAGCACACCATGGTCGTCCACACCCCCAAAGGCAAAGCCGTCGGCTATTTCCCCGATGAAATCATCGTCGAAGGCACGTTAAAAGTGGACGAGAAGAAGGAAGACGGTCTGATCATCAGTGTGTTCGAAGTCGATTGCATCAGCGTCAAGCCGATGCCCAAATAACCCGTGGCACGGGCGTCTCGCCCGTGTCCCAGACAAACGTATCCCGGGCATCCTGCCCGTGCTTCGAGAATTGTTATGACCGCCACCAAAGTTCCTTTCTCCCACCGCATCAACCTGCGAATGGTCATCTTCTTCGCCGTGATCCTCATCCCCATCGGCTACGTCGTCTACCTCTTCGCCGACACCTGGCTCACCCACGGCATCTGGGATGCCCGCGATGAGCGCTTCGGCAGCTACAAAAAGGTTGACCTCAAGGCCATCAGCATGTTCCAGCTCAACCAGATCTCCGCCACCGACGCCGACATCCCCCCCGAATATCGCGCCCTCGACGGCAAGCGCGTCATGCTCGTCGGCGAACAATACCTCACCCGCAGCGGCCGCGGCTCCCAGCCCGAGTTCGACCTGGTCTATTCCATCGCCAAGTGCTGCTTCAACGGCCCCCCGCAAATCCAGCACTTCGTCAAGTGCAAGGCCCTGCCCGGCAAAAACATCGATACCTACGTCGGCCTCGTCCGCGCTGTGGGAATTCTTCACGTCGGCGTGCAGATCGAAAACGGCCGCGTCGCCAGTGTGTATCGGATGGATGTGGAAAGCGTCGAACCGGCGCAATAGGCAAATCGGAAACCCTCTTTCAGGAATTTGATCATGACTGAACACCGCATGCGCAAGTTTTGGCTGATGGCATTTGCCGTGGTGATGAGTTTTGCAATCACCGCTCCCTTCGCCCGTGCCGCCGACAAGGACAAAGGCGACTCCCCCCTCGAAGATGAAATGATCGCCGCCAACAAGGCCCTCAAGACCCTCAAGACCCAGATCACCGACGCCTCCAAAAACGCTTCATCCCTCCAGCTCATCGGCGAGATGCAAAAGCATTTCGTCGCCGCCAAGGACATGGAGCCCCTCCGCTCCAAAAAAGTCCCCGAAGGCGAACGCGCCAAATTCCTCGCCGACTATCGCAAGGCCATGATCAATCTGCTGAGCGAAATGCTCAAGCTCGAATCCGCCGTCCTCGACAACAAAAACGACGACGCCTCCGCCATCCTCAAAAACCTAACCAAAATCAAATCCGACGGCCACGACAAGTTCCAGGAGGAGTGAACACTTCTAATTCACGCCGAGCGCCTCTGGGCCAACTTCGTCGATCGAGGCAGATCACGTGCGGCGCGGCGGATGATTTGATCCGCCAGCCAGCTCATTTTCTCAAAATTGGACGTGACATTCTGCGGAGCGATCTCAGAGACATCCTCCAGTTGCATTCCCCGTTCAAAGAATTCCAGAAGAGATGCGTTTAAGCGGCGGCGGCGAATCTCAACATAGTTGTCGAGATTGAAAAGATCGTGCTCGGCCTGATCGTATTTGATCTCCCCTCGACTCAACGCAGAGATGACCCCAAGGCCCATCTCGGCGATGCGGCGCTCCAGCAGGTGCCGCGATGGATGCATCGCGGCCAGCGAAACGATTAGATTTGGTCGAGTTGCCTTCATTTGCGCTTGTACTTAACGAACGCTACTTTGCCTGATTCGTGCTGGTGGTAATGCACTTCTGTTCCATCACGTCCATAATGATATATCTTCATCCAACGTCCCGGAAGCACCTCGCGCAAAACCTTCAACACCCCCGGATCTCTTACTTTTTGCTTGACGATTGCGCCGGGCGCGAGCCTCGGCTGCCAATCTGCTGGAACTTTCGGTGACTCTCGCCATGAGTTGAAAAACTCGATCATAGCCGAGAATCAAATTGAGCTGGGTGACCAGCAGAGGATGGGCTTGCGAGCCGCATTTACTTCATCCAGCCGCCTCACCGGCTGCGTCACCGGCGCCTCCTTCAGCGGCCGGATGTCCTTCTCCGTCAATTCCGCGATCTGAAGCATCACCTCACAGAAATTGTCCAGCGTCGCCTTCGACTCCGTCTCTGTCGGCTCGATCATCAGGCAGTCGTGAATCGGAAAATGCACCGTCGGCGGATGAATCCCCCGGTCGATCAGGTACTTCGCGATGTCCATGATCGTCACCCCCCGATCCAGAATATTCCGCGGCACCGTGATGAACTCATGCGCGCACGGGTTCGACGCCATCGGCTCATTGTCCTTCGGCCCAAACGGCAGCGCATAAACATGCTTGATCCGCTGCGCAATATAATTGGCCGCCAAGATCGCCGTCTCCGACACATTCCGAAGCCCCGAATTCCCGCACGCCCGAATATACGTATACGCCCGCGCCAGCACATTAAACTGCCCCCAATGCGCCCTCACCTTCCCAATTGTTTTCGGCCGATCATGTTCCCACCCATACATCTCCCCGCGCTTCACCACCTGCGGCACCGGCAAATACGCCGCCAGTGATTTCCTCACCGCAATCGGCCCCGCCCCCGGCCCGCCGCACCCGTGCGGCGTGCTGAACGTCTTGTGCGTGTTGTAATGCATCACGTCCACGCCAAAATCCCCCGGCCGCGCGATCCCCAGAATCGCGTTCATGTTCGCGCCATCGAGATACAGGAAAGCGCCGACATCGTGAATCATCTGCGCCATCTGCACGATGTGTGAATCAAATTTCCCCACCGTATTCGGATTGGTCACCATCACCGCCGCCACTTCATCATTCAGGTGCGCCTTCAAATCCTCCAGATCCGTCAAACCATTCGCCAGCGACTTGATGGTGATCACCCCCGCCCCGCACATCGCGCACGATGCCGGATTCGTCCCATGCGCTGTATCCGGCGCCAACACAATCCGCCGCTTGGGCTGTCCATGGTCCTTGTAATAAGCCCGTATCACCTTAAGCGCCGTCCACTCCCCATGCGCCCCCGCCGCCGGCTGAAGTGAAACCTCATCCAGCCCCGAAATCTCCTGCAAAAACAGCCGCAAATGATACAGCAGCCCCAGCGCTCCCTGCGCCTGTTCCTCGGCCTGCATCGGGTGCAAATTGGCAAACCCCGAAAGCGCCGCCGCCCACTCGTTCACCTTCGGGTTGTACTTCATCGTGCACGACCCCAGTGGATAAAAATTCGCGTCAATCGAAAACGTCCGGTGCGACAAGTGCGTGTAATGCCTCACCAGTTCCAGTTGCCCAATCTCCGGCAACCCCGTCTCCACAAACGAAGCCAGCGCCGGATCCAATTCCGCCGCCGGCACATCCGACTCCGGCAAATCCACCGCCCGCGCCCCCGGCGTCGATATCTCAAAGAGAAGTTTTTCTTCCGTGTTGATCATCTGGCCTCAAGCGCTGACTGCGTATTCAACCGATCTTGGATTCTCCATCCGCTTTGACGCATCCAGGATCTCCAGGCCCACGACGTTACCCTGCGCGTCGTAATCCAGAATGATTCCGGGTTTGTCCTCATCGCTCTCCTCAATGGCGCTATCGTTAAAGACGATCCGCAGGATATCCACCTCAGGGTCGTAGTTAATCTTCATGGCTTGCTCCAACTCTTCTCCTGCGGGCCTCGTAGGGGCGGCTTCAGCCGCCGTCTCTTACCTCACCAATTCCACCAACCGATCCATCTCCCCCCGCGTCCTCTTCTCCGTCACCGCCACCAGCAAACAATTTTTCAATTCCGCATACTCCCGCCCAATGTCATAACCCGCCGCCATACCCCGCTTCACACCCTCCCGCAGCACATCCCCCACCGGCCGCTTCAACTGCACCAGAATCTCATTGAAAAACGGCTGATTCGGATACTTCAACCCCACCCCCGCCTCCTTCAACCGATTCGCCAGATACGTCGCCTTGTTGAAGCAAAGCTGCGCTGCCTGCCGAATCCCCTTCGGCCCCATCGCCGCCATATACACGCTCGCCCGCAGCGCCAGCAATCCCTGATTGGTGCAAATATTACTCGTCGCCTTCTCCCGCCGAATGTGCTGCTCGCGCGTTTGCAACGTCAAACAAAACGCCCGCTTCCCCTCCACATCCACCGTCTGCCCCACCAGCCTCCCCGGCATCTTCCGCATGTACTGCGCCTTGCAGGTAAATAATCCCAAAT
>JBGPEF010000299.1:0-6973 GCA_041482675.1 Tepidisphaeraceae bacterium
CGACAGCTCCCACGTCGCCAGCAGCGCCTCCGCTTCATCCTCAAACAGCCCGTTCTCCACCAGCGCCCCCCGCATCTCCTCCCGCAGCCGCTTCACCGGCCCATATTCATCCCCGATGAAACTCGCCTCCACGCTCTCCACCACCTCCACGCCGCGCTCCCCCTCCCCCTTCCCCCGCGATTCCACCGCCCCCATCCTCCGAAACGCGCACGTATTCCCTTTGCGGAAATCCACCAGCCACATCTTCTCAATCCGCATCCACGGCCCATTCTGCCATTCATTATCTCGATGCACCTCCAGCTTCCCCCCCTGCCGCACCACGCGCAGCGGCGCATTCATGTGCCCCACCCCACGATAAAACAGAAACCGCTCCGCCTCACCGCTCGTCTCCACCGCCGCCGCCTTCACCTTCCGCGGCGCCAGCCACACATGCTCCCCGGTTTCCGGCCCCTCCTTCTCCACCCCCACCGCCACCCCCTTCCACTTCAGCGACCCGCTCATCGTCGGCGAAAGATCATCCAGCACATACCCCCCATTCGTCACCTTCGCCCCCTGCGCCTCCGCCTGCCCCATCGGATAAAACTGCGTCAGCCACCCCGTCCGAAACTTCACCTCCACATCCACCATGATCGGCAGCCGCGCATCCTTGTCCGGATGAAAATAAATCACCGGTGTCTCCAGCCGCATCGTGATCGGCGGATACATCCGCGGCGCACCCTGCGTCAGATTCGGCCCCACCGCCCCGCCCCACCGTATCGTGTGACAAAACCCCGGCAGCGGCTCATCCTCTCCATTGAGCCGCCCAAACGCCTCCCCCTTCTCATTCTGAAACGACGTAAACGTCCCCCACTCATGCACCACCAATTCCCCTGCGGAAGCGCTGCCAGCCAAACCACTCACCGCCAGAACCCAGCTCGCCAGGAATCGGAGTCTCATCGAAGCCTCCCTCTATTTTCGAAGCCCCCACTATACCACGGTAGATCGAGGCAAGAGTATTAATAGGTCAATCTCACCCGTCACCTCATTCGCGATAATACGCCGCATTCCTCTTCGCAAATCCCGCCAACTCCATGAGGTTTGCTCCCAGGGGCTTTTGTCATTTGTCATTCCACCCCTTTCCTCCCCTTCACTGCACCACCCTCTTCATCCCCTCCCTCAAAATCGGGTCCTCCTTCGCAAAATCAGCCACTCCCGCCTTCACCTCCACATCCGGCGCAATCCCCTCGCCCTCAAAACAAGTCCCATCCAGCCGCAGGTCCTGCCATTGCGGAACGCTCACGCTCGTGCCGTTTCCCAGGTCGAAGATTTTCGGATTCCCAGAGCTTCCGCCGGTTTTCTGGCCGACGGTGATGCATCCCGGCACCTGCTTCATCATCAGCACGAACGATTCGCAACTGCTCAGCGTTCCCGGTCCGGTCAGCACCACCACTTTCCCCCGAAATTTCGGCCCGGCCGGATTGGGGGCGACGCTACGCGTGCGTTTCTCGGAGAATTTCCCCCCGGCGCGCATCACGTGAGCGGCGTACACGGCCGGCTTGTCCAGGAAGCATCCGGCGATCTTGCGGGCGGTGAGCTCATCGCCGCCGCCGTTGGGCCGCAGGTCCATGATCAATCCCACGTTGGCCGCCGCCGCATCGCCGATGACCTCATTGATCGCCAGCAAAAATGCCGCATCGTCGGCCGGCAGGGAGGTGATGCACAGGTAGCGCGTCCCGTTGGAAAACATCCCGCTGTAAACGAAGTTGTGCCGCTTCATCCACATCGGAATCGATTTCATCAGCTCGAAGTTCATCGCCGGGAACACGTCGCGCTTCCAGGTGACAATCCGCCGATTCCCAGCGCGCATCGCCAGATGAACATCCTGGGCAATCGCCAGCAGCTTCCCGGCCGTGTTGGCAAACTCGGCCGGCCCGCCGGCCGATTCCAGACGCGGCGTGAATTCGTTGAATTGTTTTTCCCAATCGATCTTCCGCAGATCGACGTAGGAATAATCCTCCAGAATCGCCTTCTTCAATCGCGCGATCGCCTCGCGATTGGCCTTGATCGTCTCCGGCGATGCGGGCTTGGGATTGGCGCCCGCGCCGGTGCTGAAGGCAATCGGATACGGCTCGGCCGACTCCCCGGCTTTGCTGCGGAAGTTGGTGAACCGCGTGCCGTTGATGCTCAGCCAGTAGTCCGTGTTGGGCTCCAGCTTCATCTTCCACACGAAGGTTTTGTCATTCTCCCAGCGCGGCCGATCGACCAGCTCCGGCAAAATCCCCCGGCTGGAATTGACGATGGATCGGCCGCCGGGATTCATCGGCTGATCAAAAACAATCCGCAGCTCGGCCGTCGCCGGGTCCACATCCGTCTGCCCATTGTCCGGCGAGGCCTTGACCACTTTCGGAGCCGCTGCCAGGGAAGACGCGCTCAGCCCGGCAATCACGCAAGTGAACACGATCCTGGGTATGCATCGCATACCCAAATGATACTTTCCGCCCCGAAAAGTTTGCGCAAAAAAAAGAAGGCCACCTGCGTGGCCTTTGGCTGAGCTTTCGGCGAACCCGCCTTCCATCCTACTGACAACCTGCCCTGCGCCGGCGGCTCAGCGTCAACACTCCCAGCCCCAACAGCCCAATTGCGGTTCCCGGCTCGGGAACGGCCGAGTAATTGATCGTCAGCGTCGGCTTCAGCAGTGCGGAGCTGTTATCGCTCGTGTTGATCGTCATGTCCGCGTCAGTCGATTCGCTGAGAATCAGGCCCAAATGCGTCGAACTGCCCATCAGGTTCTTCACCGCCGCTGCATTCAGTGAGATAGCCAAAAGCCCGGATCCCTCGATCGTCCGAGTCGCCAGCAGTGTCCCAGCCTGCCCTGCATCCGCAGGCGTCACCACTCCATCACCCGCATAGCCAAAGACCGAGAGCGTGTTGGCGCCGGATGAGGCCTGTGTCACGTCCAGCTCCAGCAGCGCGTCCACGATATCCGTGCTCAAGTCAGTGACATTAAACTCCATGACCGCCAGCCGGCGAGTACCGCCGATATTGCGAATGTTGATGCTCTGGGCGCCGTCACCGACGAAGAAAGCCCCGCCGCCGTTGGATTCTGCCGCCACATCCACGGCCGGCAGTTTTTCCGACCTGAACGGCGCCACCACCCCCGTGCGGAATCCAACATCATCAAAATAGATCCGCGTGCTGCTGGGATTGTTGTGGATGATATTCAAAGCGGTGATATACCGGCCCGCCGGGGCGCGAAAACTGAAAAACGTATCGCCCGCGCCGGCCGCTTCGGTGATGTTTCGATTGGCCGAAACCGACGTCCCGTTATCGAGCAGGGCGCGAACTGTCACCGCCCCGAAGTTGCTGGCGTTCTGCGACAGGGCCGTCAAAGCCATTTCGACGGGCTTCTCGCCCACAGCGCCGCCTTCGAAAATCGACACGTCCATCGTGACGTTTTTGCTGCCCGTGCCAAACGCCGTTATTCCGGAAATGGGAGTCGCCGTCGTCGGGGTGAAGAGCAGATTGTTGTCCCAGACGGTGTCGAAGGCCTTGGTGTTGCTCGTGCCGTAGCTATACAGCTCGCCAAATGTGGTCCCGTCGATCACACCCCCGAAGTTGTTCAGATATCCATCGCGAATCCGCGCCGCGAAGCGTCCGGCCGAGAAGGAGACGCCCGTGGCGGTAAAATCGATCGTATTCGCCTGTACCGTCTGTTCGTCGTAAAACCCGGACGTCGGCTTGGCGTTTGGATTGATCGCCAGCGCAAACGGCGACCCCGCAAACAAAGCCCCCGCAGCCACAGCGCAAACCAAAGCACGCATGCCCATTGTCTCACCCTCTGCGCGGATCGAGCCCGCAGCTTGAAATGCTCCCAAAATTCTTCACACCCGAGAGGAAATCCCCGTTCGGCGATGGGATTACAGCTTAGGGCATTATCCTGCACCGCATTGGCGAATCAAGATATTTCCTTGGAAAATAACAAACCCGATGCGGAGTGCTTCGCTTTATGCCGCTCGTCCGGTTGATGCCGCTCGTTCCGATTCAGCGGCCGGACGTCTTTGGCAGGCGCATAAAAGAAGGCCACTTTCGTGGCCTTCGATTCATAAGCAGGCAAAAACCCTAGTAGCGATTGCCGCGGTCGCCGCGGTCGCGGCCACCGCCGCCACCGCCTCCGCCTCCGCCACGGCCACCACCGCCGCCGCCGAAGCCGCCTCGGCCGCCGCCGCCGCCACCACCGCGTCCGCCGCCGAAGCCGCCACGGCCACCACCGCCGCCGCCGCCACGGTCTTCACGAGGCCTCGCCTCGTTCACCGTCAGGGCGCGGCCGCCGTTGTCCTGGCCATTGAGCGCGGCGATTGCCGCCTGCGCCTCGGCTTCTGAACCCATCTCCACGAAGCCAAAACCCTTGGACCGGCCGGTGTCCCGGTCGGCGACGACTTCCGCGCTTTGGACTGTGCCGTGCGAGGAAAACATCTGTTCCAGCTCCGAACTGCTAACCGTGTAGGGCAGATTCCCTACGTATAATCTGGTGCCCATCTTGATCTCCTGTTGTGGGCAGCTGCGACCCGCCATTTTTCTTTCCGGGTCCCATCGAAAGAGGCCGACGTTCCGGCCGAAAGGTGGAGGGCGACTGAGGTGGGCCTTTCAGAGCGGTGGGGCGGACATTCCTGTCCGCGATCCTTTTGCTCTCGAACCAAACTCAACTCCTTCGACGAACCAACCCAGCAGAATATTAGCCGAAGGGGAGTGCGGCGTGCAATTGCTCCAAACCGGAAAAAAATCGGGGGAATTGAAGGCAAAAAAAACGAGTGTCCGCCGGGGGTCGGGGGGATTCCCGGTCGCACTCGCTCGAAAATCAAGGCGAAACCGGGCCAAGGGGTCGGGGGGAAAACCTTGCTCCGGCATGCTCGCCGCCCGTTTCAGAGCAAGGCCGATGCCAACCACCCTGGGGGGATATCGAATGGCAACAGAGCAATGCGTGCATCAAATGCACACTGGCATGAGGTAATTTCAATCCAAATGCTCGGCGCAGCTAGTGTACGAGGTGGCCGACGGCTCGGGCGGCGATGATTTCAGAGGGGTCGAGGAGCCGAAGGACGGCATCATCGGCGAGGTAGAGACCATCCATGCGCGGACAGAAGCCGTAGTTGAGCAACCAGGAGCGGACGTCTTCATCGCTGAGCGGGCGATTCTCGACGCGGGAGCGATGCGCCCGAAGCTGCGCCAAATCCACATCGACGACGTATGTATTGGCCATCGCGGGCCCCTTTCGTTTGAAGTGCATATATTATTGTGCCGCGCCGAACGAATTGGTCAACCCGAAAGTTCGGCAGTTTGGGAAGATTAGGGGTCGGGTTTTTGGTTGGGGCGGGCGGGCGGCTGTGGGGGCCATTGGGGCTCCTGGGATTTGATCTGGTCGTAGAGTCGCTGCATCTTCCCAAGCATCTGCTCGCGGCGCTGGGGATCGCGCTCGACCAGATTTTCCTTTTCATTGGGATCTGAATAGAGGTTGTGCAGCGCGAGGGTGAGCAGACGGGGGCGGAGGCGTAGCAATCGGTGAATTTGACGCCGGCGACAGCGAGGGCATCGAGATTCGGGGTTTTGATGAAGGGATGGCCGAAGCAGCCGAGGTCGCCATAACCCAGGTCATCGGCGAGAATGAGGAGGATGTTGGGGCGGGGTTGCGGCGGGTCGGCGGCCTGAGAAATGAGCGGCAGCAGTGCAACGCTCATGGTCGAGCCGAGGAATTCGCGGCGGGTGAGCGGCATGTTGGTCCAATGTAAGTGCGAAACTTTAGCCTGAACAGAGCGTCTGGAAATATTTGACAAGAGGAGTAGCGCAATGCGAGCTTCGATGATGGGATTTGTTTGGGCGGGTGCGGTGGGGTTGTTGAGTTGTGGATTGGCGGCGGCAGCGCCGGCGACCCAGCCGGGGGCAAAACAGGCCGATGTACCGGTGAAAGTGGTGGTGCTGTTTTCCAGTGGGGTGGGATACTTCGAACACATCGGGACGGTGAAAGGGGACAGCTCGACGGAGCTGCGATTCAAGACGCAGCAGATCAATGACATTCTCAAGAGCCTGGTGCTTCAGGATACGGGGAACGGCAAGGTCTCCACGATCATCTATCCATCGCAGGATCCGATTGGAAAAACCCTGGCGAGTTTTCAGGTGAATCTGTCATCCAACCCGTCGCTGGCTGATCTGCTCAATCAGCTTCGCGGGGCCAGGGTGAAGGTGAATCTCGGGCCGGAGACGATCGGGGGGACGATTTTGGGATTGGAAAAACGGCCCAAGGCTGTGGAGAAGGGGCAGATTGAAGTGTGGCAGTTGAATTTGATCAGCGGGGGGACGATTCGCTCGATTCCGCTCGAGGAAGTGACCCGGCTGGATTTGGAGGATCCAATGCTGGCGGAGGAGTTGGCAAAGGCGCTCAACGCCCTGGCCGAGGCGCGGGGGCAGGATAAGAAGCCGGTGACGATCAACTTCCAGGGCGAAGGGGAGCGTCTGGTGCGGGTGGGATATGTGGTGGAGACGCCGGTCTGGAAGACGAGCTATCGATTGCTGTTTGGCGCGGCGGGGCAGGCCAAGCCGATGCTCCAGGGGTGGGCGATTGTCGAGAACCAGACCGACAATGACTGGAATGATGTTGATCTGAGCCTGGTCAGTGGGCGGCCGATCAGTTTCATTCAGGAGCTGTATCAGCCGCTGTATATTCCGCGGCCCATCGTTTACCCCGAGCTTTTTGCGAGCCTGCGGCCGCAGACCTATGAGGCGGGGCTGGGGTTCAAGCGCGAGGCGCTGGCGGAGGCCGAGGAGAAGGCCGGCGCCGTCGGTGGCGGCGGTGGCGCGCTCTCAAAACAGTTGGGGCGGCGGAATGCGCCGGCGGGCGCGCCGCGGCAGATGTCGGGGCTCGATGCGGTTTCGGAGCTTGCCGATAAGCCAATGGATCCAACCGCGTCGGTCGCATCGGTCGCATCGGCCGCCAAGATCGGCG
>JBGPEF010000300.1:0-6956 GCA_041482675.1 Tepidisphaeraceae bacterium
AACAAGTTCGTCGTCGGGTTTCAAAACGCGGTCCGGACTTATCACTACGTGACCACCATCAAAAACGGCGGGAACACAATCCTGGCGACCGAGTGGAATCCCAATTGGCGCATCGTCTCCGACACCGGCCGCGGCAACCCCGGCGAAAGCGTCTGCAAAAGCCACCGCCCGGTTCACGGTTTCGTCGGCCTCAGCGGCGAGCTGAACATGGAACAGGTGCAACCCGACGCCTTCGGCGGCCGCCCGGCGTATCGGCGGGTCCGCGCCAACGAATTAGCCGTTGATGATCCGCAGCCCGGCAGCGCCCTGGCCACGCGGCTGGATTGGGTCGGCCGAAACCACGGCAGCGGCAAATACAAGGACAAAAAGAGCAATTTCCTCTACGTGGACGGCCACGTCGAAACCAAAAACATTCGCGACACGGTCGAGCCGTTTGAGTGGGGCGAGCGGTTTTTCACCCTCTCTCCCAACAGTGACATCGCCAACTGAAGCAGGCGCGCCGGAGGGCATCCGCGCGCCATTAGACATCAACACAGCGCGAGCAAAAGCCAGAGCGCTGGCAGTCCAACCATAGCCAACAGGAGGCCCAATGCGGCAGCAGTCAGGCAAAGCAAGACCATTTCACCGGTACGCGGCGACCGCTGCGGCCATCGCAGCGGTTGTCGCGGCCATTAAGCCGGCACTCGCCGAGCAAACCGGAGATGCGGTCACCATCTCCCTGAGCGGATCCACCGCGATCCGAAATTTCACCACCAGCGCGGGATTCACCTTTTTGAATCCGGGGACCTCGATCACGCTCAACTCGGGCATCAGAGGAGCGCCGGTCGTTTATACGGCGCCGACAGGCTTCACAACCCAGGTCCAACTCGCCCAGGGCAACTTCACCGCCCCGGAGGATACCGACCTCTCCGACGGCATCGGCAGCTATAAGGCCCTGCGAATCGAGTGGCACGAACAGGGCTCGGTGGAAGGCATCCTCGAGCTGATCAACGATCAGATCGGCAGCGTCAACTCAATTTCGCTGACCAATCGCAACGCTTCCACCGGCAACCCCACCTGGGTGAATCGCAACAATTTCGGCGGCACCGGCGCAACCGTGGTCCCACCGCCGCCGGGTTCCGCGACCATCACGCAAAACGGCCTTTCCCTGACGACCTCCAATTACAACACCTACACCAACTACGACAACACGAATCTCCTTCGACCCGGCCGCAACACCCAGGGTGGGCAGAACCGCGTGCAGATGGCCATCAGCGACGTGACCGCCGTTCAGGGGTTTTCAAAAACTGGCGGCGCCGCCTACACCCGCGCTCCCGGCGAGGCTGGTTATGGAAAAGGCAACCCCGCCCTTGCCCTCGCCGCGGCCGGCGACATTCAGGGACTGGGCGCTGGCGGAGTTCGTCACGAGCTGAACGATGAGTTGATCATCAACATGCCCGCCACCGCCAAGGATCCGGCCACTGGCGCAAATTTTTCCGCCGGTGACTGGAACACAGCCGGCCTGGGAAATCTCGACAATCGAACCGTCGCCATCACCGCAAGCCTGATGGTCGCCAATCCCGGCACCGGCCTGGAGCGGCTCAATCGCAGCGATGCCCAGTGGCTTCACGCCACCGGCCGACTCGCCAATGGCGCGGATTTCAACATGACCACGCGCGACGTGAACTCGGGCACGTTGAACGTGGCGGCGACAAACGTCGGACTGGACTCCTCGTTTGCGGTCGGCGAAAACGATGACAACAACGGAAATGCCGCCGACGGCGGCACTACCAAGGTGCGAATCGGCCCGGGAATCCGCTTTTCCAACAAAACTTCCGGCGGCTCGCAACTTCGTCCAACCGTGCAGAATGCCCGCATGTCCATCGGCCATTTATCGATGAGCGATGCGATCGGCGTCACAAAGAATAGCGTGACCCGCCTCCTGCGGGCGCTGGATTACCGCGATGATGGCGACGACATTTCCAACGCATCCAACAACGCGCTGATTCCGGGCTTCGCCGATCCCGCCAGCAACACCTTCGTCCGCGCCAGCGCCAGCACGATCGTCGATGGCACTTACGTCATCTATCAGAACCAGACCTACGTCACGGTCAAACGCCCAACAGTTGCTGAATATGGCCTGGACCTGATCAAGGGTGATAATTCCGGCAATGATGTCCGCGATGTTCGCGACAACGTCCTGAATTCGGTTGCCAATTTCCCCGCCGCCAGCATCGCCAATCCGGCGGATGCGCTGGTGCAAAACAGCCTGATTTTGCCGCAGTTCATGGCGGTAAGGAAGGACCGGGATGGATTGAATCGCTCAACGGCGAATCCTTCCTACAACCCCGTGCTGTCGGCCGCATTCCTTGGCGCCCCATCGCTGACCAGCAAATTCAATCCGGATGCGCCCAACACCGTGACCACGGGCAGCGGTTCAAACTATGGCGATAACGTGGCGGGAGCAAGCGGGACCGCGCCCGTCGGCGGCGCGGTTCCTATTAATGACAAAAACTGGCTGTTTGGAGATTTCGATCAGCGGGCGGCGGCAGGCGGCATCAGCGGCAAAGGCGTGCGCGACTACAGCGACCTATCGGTTGCCCAGCAGGCACAGGCTGCTCTGGCGGCCAGCGGTCTTGGCACCGATTGGAATGCGGTCGCCGGATCGAGTGCCACCAATGTCAACGCCCTGCCGGCGGCGATGAATGGAACTTTCACGAAAGGCGATCTGATCGTTCTGGGCGATTTTGATGCAAATGGCATCTTCGACGGCCGCGATCTTTATCTCATGGCCCGCGGCGCTGCCCTGGCCGACTCGACTTCATCGACCATCCTCACCGGCGCTTTCGCCGATGCCGTCCGCAAAGGTGTTCTCCGCAAAAACGCCGCCCTCGACCTGATGCAATCCACCGCCACCGCCGCCCAGAAAGCCGAGGCCTCATCGGATGGCGGCCTCGAATTCGTGAAGGAAGATGTCAATCGCGATGGCAAAACCGATCTCACCGACGCGCTGATCGTCGATAAATTCATCGGCAAGGACTATCGCAACATCGAGGACCAGCTCGCGGCCAGTGTGACCGTCGGCGGCGTGCTAAAACCCATCAGCCTCGTCAATGTCGAGTTCAACGATACCGGCGCCATCACCCAAACCGATCTCGACCTGGTGAATTCCTCGCGGCTCACCCTGCCCGGCAATGAAAGCTGGATCGGAACCACCGTAAAAACCGGGCCTGGAACCGTCATCTTCGCTCGTCCATCCGGATCAGTCACAGTTGCCGCCGGCGCAACTCTTCAGATCGATGCCGGCCAGTTCACCGCCGGCGGCGCGATCGACCTCTTCACCGAGTCATCGAATTCAATGCACCTGGGCATTATCAACAACGCCGTGTTCAATATTTCCGAGGGTGAAAAAACCATCGGCACTCTGGGCGGCAGCGGCGCCACCAACATCTCGCCGGGCGCCAGCCTGACCATCAGCGGAACGCAATCTCACTCGGCCGGCGCAACGCTGAACGTCAGCGGCCGGGCAAATCTCAACACCAACGCCGGAACTTCCGCGACTGCATCCACGCCCGCCGTGGCGAATCTTTCGCTCAATCTGAGCGGCGACGGAGCCAAGGTTGTTCTCGGCTCCGATCAGCACCTCAAGTCCTTAAACATCGATGCCAACGCCACCGGAATCCAATCCCTCGATCTCAACAGTCCAGCCGACCCCGGCGCGGCCCATCTGCTCCACGTCTATGCCGCCGACCTCGACGCCGCCAGGGCAACGCTCACCGCCGCCGTCCTCCATGCCGTCGCCAATCCCGAAGATGGCATTTACGATTCGGGCTTGGCGGCCCATCCGTCGTCGGCGATCGGAGTCGCCAAAGTCGCCGATGCATTCGGCGATCCGCACATCCTGATCGGCCCAACCAGAATCGGCGATCTCAATCTCGACGGCCAGGTGACCATCAGCGACTTCATCGACCTGGCCAGCCATTTCAATGGCACCGGCATGTGGCAGGAAGGTGACCTCAATGGCGACGGCCAGATCACCATCTCCGATTTCATCGACCTGGCCAGCAACTTCAACAGCAGCTACAGCGGCGCAACCTGGCCCATGACCGCGCAAGAAAGCGCAATGCTTTCACAATTTGCATCATCCGTCGGGACGACGGTACCGGAACCCGGCGTCGCCATCGGAGTCCTGGTCTTCGCGCATGCCATGACCCGCAGGCAACGCAGGAGGTAACGCCACCCGCAGGAGGTGAGACGGAGGGGAGGGGCGAGGAAGCCTAAGCTTCGCCCCTCTTTGCTGCGCGCACCCCCGCGATTAAGTTAGAATGCACCCTGCACACCGGGAGGAATTGATGGAAGCATTTAAATTCACCGTGAATGGACAGGAACGAACCGTCACCACCGATCCCGCGCGCACACTCCTCGATGTGCTGCGCGAGGAATTTCAATTGACCGGCGCCAAATTCGGCTGCGGCGAGGGAAAGTGCGGCGCATGCACCGTTTTGATGAACGGCAAGCGAATCTTCTCTTGTAGAACCGCCATCGAATCCGCGGCCGGCAAAAGCATATTGACCATCGAAGGCCTCGCCAAAGGCGAACAATTGCATCCCGTGCAACAGGCCTTTTTGGACGCCGGCGCATTCCAATGCGGCTTCTGCACGCCCGGCATGATTCTCTCCGCCGTCCAACTGCTGGACGAAAAGCCCAAGGCCGGCAGCGCTGAAATCGCAACCTGGATGAACCGCAACATCTGCCGGTGCTGCTCCTACGCGAGCATTCACAACGCCGTCCAAACCGCCGTAGGGAAGGAGTAAGCCATGGCAACTGAAGAAACCTATGAAATGCTCCAAGCGGCCATGTTGGAATATGATGAGCCGGTCGATCGCGTGAAATTCGATTTCGCGCTCACGCGGCGCGAATTCGTTGGGGTCCTCGGCGCTGGACTGCTGCTGACCGTCTGCCTTTCTTCTGCCGACGCTCAAACGCCGCCCGGTGGACAACGCCGCGGCGGTGGCGGTGGAGGCCGCGGCGGTGGCCGACCAACCTCACTGGCCGCGCGTCTGCACATCGCAAAAGATGGCACCATCACCGTCCTCACCGGAAAAGTGGAATGCGGCCAGGGCGCGCGCGCTGAAATTACTCAAGCCGCAGCCGAGGAACTTCGCGTGCCCGCCGGCCGCGTGACGCTGGTCATGGCCGACACCGCTCTCGTCCCCAACGACGGCATCACCGCCGGTAGCGGCTCAACCCCGCGCACCCTCCCCGCCATTCGCCAGGCCGCCGCGGCCGCGCGAAACATGCTGGTCGAACTGGCCGCAAAGAAATTCGGCGTCGAGCCCGACGAACTCGACGTCACCGATGGCAAAGTGGTTCATAAGGAATCAAAGCGCGAGCAATCCTATGCCGATCTCGCTTCCGCTGAAGACGCGGGCAAACTCTTCGGCGAGGCCGTCCCTGGCAATGTAACTGTCACGGCCGTCAAAGAGTGGAAGGTAATGGGCAAGCCCCTGAGCCGTCCCAATGGCCGCGATATCGTCACCGGCGCGCACCATTATCCCTCCGACATATCCCGCCCCGGCATGCTCCACGGCAAAGTCCTCCGCCCGCCCTCCTATGGCGCAAAACCCACCAACGTCGATCTCGCCTCCGCCAGGGCAATGAAAGATGTTTCCGTGGTTCAGGATGGCAGCTTCATCGGCGTCGCCGCCCCCACCACCTTCGCCGCGGAAAAAGCGATTGAAGAGATTGCCAAAAACGCCAAATGGGACCCCGCTCCACATCCATCGAGCAAAGAGCTCTACGACTATCTCCGGCAGAAAGCCCGCGGCGGCGTGCCGACAAATCCCTTCGCCGATGATCTTGCCAAATCCGCCAAAGCTCTCAGGCAAACCTACAACGTCGCCTACGTCCAACACTCCCCGATGGAGCCCCGCGCCGCCGTGGCCGAGTGGACCGATGGCAGCCTCACCGTCTGGACATCCACCCAAAACCCCTTCGGCGTCCGCGGCGAATTGGCCAGCGCCTTCCGCATCCCCGAAGACCGCGTCCGCGTCATCGTCCCTGATTTCGGCGGCGGATTCGGCGGCAAACATTCAGGCGAAACCGCCGTCGAGGCCGCGCGCCTCGCCCAGGCCACCGGCAAACCCGTCTCGCTGCGCTGGACGCGCGAAGAAGAATTCACCTGGGCCTATTTCCGACCGGCCGCCGTAATCGATGCCCAGGCCGGGCTCGATGTCAACGGCGCAATCACCTCCTGGCACTTCATCAACATCAATTCCGGCGGCTCGGCCGTGGAATCCCCGTATCGCATCGCGAAAAAGAGGAGCCAGTACATCGCCTCCGAAGCCCCGCTTCGCCACGGCTCGTATCGCGCGCTCGCCTCCACCGCCAACAACTTCGCCCGCGAATCCTTCATGGATGAACTGGCCGACGCCGCCGGCAAAAACCCCCTCGAATTCCGCCTCGCTCACCTCGATGATCCTCGCCTCCGCGCTGTTCTCGAAGAAGCCGCGAGCAAATTCAACTTCACCGACCGCTGGAAGCAAAAAGACCCGAAAATCGGCATCGGCCTGGCTTGCGGAACCGAAAAAGGCTCCTTCGTCGCCGCCTGCTGCGAAATTTCCGTCGACAAGGATGAAGGAACGATCGCCGTGAAGAAAGTGACTCAGGCCTACGAGTGCGGCGCGATCATCAATCCCGCCAATCTCAAAGCGCAGGTGCAGGGCGCAATCATCATGGGCCTCGGCCCCGCTCTGCGCGAAGAAATGAAATTCTCCGGCGGCAAAATGCTCAACGCCGCCTTCTCCCGCTATCTGGTCCCGCGCATGGAAGATGTCCCCGACCTCGACATCCACCTCCTCAATCGCCCCGACCTCCCCTCCGTCGGCGCTGGCGAAACCCCCATCATCTGCATCGCCCCGGCCATCGCCAACGCCCTCTTCCACGCCACCGGCCAACGAATCCGTCAGATGCCCATT
>JBGPEF010000301.1:0-6906 GCA_041482675.1 Tepidisphaeraceae bacterium
AGCTGATCGAAAAGACGGGCGCGTGGGAGCGGACGCGCAACGCAGCGACGAGGAAGATCGATTGGCAGTTCACAACCGCCGACGCCCGGATCAGGCTTCGCCGCCTATACCCGAAACTTTAGGTGCGATGGAGCACTAGCCCGAGCCACAACTCAAATCGCCACCGGGAGATCCGCAAGGGTCTCCCGATTTTTTCAAACTGCACAATCCCCCGGCCCCGCCGGACCTACAAGTGCGGGCGCGGTTTTGGTATGGTGCGGGGCGCATGGGTTTGCTGCTCCTTTGCCTCTTTGCCGTAAGTTTCCTCCTTTCATTCGGGTTGACGGCGGCCATCCGAAAACTCGCGGTCCGGGTCGGATTTGTCGACAAGCCCGGCCATCGCAAAATCCACCATATCCCAAAACCCCTCGGCGGCGGCGTCGCCATCCTGCTGGCCATGGCCATCCCCATGGTGCTGGGATTGCTCGCCGTAAGCATGACCCGGTTTGATGAGCCAGTCGGTGAGGCAAGCGGTTTGATCGGCCGGGCGCGGCATCTGGTCGCCATGCATCAGGCCGGGATTCGCCATCAGATTCCCCTCGCGCTGAAGGTGCTTGGAGCAATGCTGGCCATGCACCTGCTGGGATTGTGGGATGATCGCAAGGCGCTGGGGCCGTATGTGAAGTTGGTTCTCCAGTTGTTGATCGTCACGGCGCTGGTAGTGTGGGCAGACCTGCGTGGGCTGACAGTGCTGGACAAGCTGGGGCTGGGCAAGTGGCCGTCGGGTGTGATCACCGTCCTCTGGATCGCCGGGATCACCAACGCCTTCAACTTCCTCGACAACATGGATGGACTCAGCGCCGGCGTGGCGGCCGTTTGCGCGGCCGCGTTCCTGCTGACCGTGTTGACCATGCCCGAGCCAAGACAGTTGTTCGTGGCCGTCATGCTGGCGATGTTCATCGGGGCACTGCTTGGATTCCTGATCTTCAACTTCGCACCCGCCAGCATCTTCATGGGCGACAGCGGCAGTCTCCTGATCGGACTGGTGCTGGGCGTGCTGACCATTCGCACCACCTATCTCCCCGCTCCGGAGCAGAAGGAATTGGCGGCGCGTTGGTATGCGGTGCTGGCGCCGCTGGTGGTGCTGGCGGTTCCGCTCTATGACCTGATCGTGGTCAGCATCATCCGCCTGCGGCGTGGGAAGTCTCCTTTCGTCGGCGATACCAATCACTTCAGCCATCGGCTGGTCGCCCGTGGAATGTCGCGCCGGACGGCGGTGTTGTGCATCTACCTGATCACCGCCGCAACCTCACTGGCGGCCGTTCTCCTTCCGCACGTGAGAACTTCCTGGCAGGCCTTCCTGATCTTTGGCCAGACACTGCTGATGCTCGGAGTGGTCATGTTGCTCGAGCAGCACCCGCTGCCGGCGAATGCGGGTACGCCGCCGACGCCACAGCCCAGGACACTCGATCCGGAAAAAGTAGAGCTGAAAAGGTGAAAGGCGATGCTCCCACAACCAGGGGAATGGAGCTGCTCACGCGGGGGGCATTCTATCTCGCCATGGTGCTGGTCTGCGCGCGGGTGGCCATGCTGGAGACGATCCGCGATCCGATGCTGGTCGGGCCGGGATCGGTGGCCGCGCCAAGGGGTGTCGGGCCGGCCAGCAGCTTGTTCCTGGACCTGATGTGTTGCGTCCCCGCGCTGTTGATCCTGCTGCGGCGAGTGATGGATTCCACCTACGTCCTGCGCTGGGGATGGAGTCATGTGGTGATGGGAGTGCTGGGACTATGGGCCATGGCTAGTCGGTTCTGGGCGGCCGACAAGTTTGCTGCCATGGTGGCCTCCGCCGATCTGGCGGCCGCGTTCGTGCTGATCTGGGCGGGCACGCAATTGGTGCGAAGTCACGCGAGATTGCGCATCGTGGCGGGGATGGCGCTGGGTTTGCTGCTGGTGCTGGTGGCGGAGGGCTTGAACAAGCGGCTCCTGGAATTCCCCGTGACCGTGCGGAGTTGGTACGACCGCAACAGCGACAGCAGCCGCCTGCGCTACATGCGCGAGCAAGGGCTGGAGGAAACGGATTTCCGGTTTCAACAGTTTGAAAGGAAGCTGCTGAGCGGAGAGCTGCGGGGCTTCAGCAATTCGCCCAACACCTATGCCGCGATGCTGGTGCTGACGGGATTGATCAGCATCGGGATTCTGATGCAGCGCCTGAAGGATCGCGATGGGATTGGGTGGGTGGTGGTGATTGGGATTGGGCTGATCGGTGCGGGGTTTGCGCTTTGGCACACCCACAGCCGGACGGCGGCCGTCACGCCGATCTTCGGGGTCATGCTCATGGTTGCTTCAGCCCGGCTGGAGCCATGGATGGCGCGGCGGCCGCGGATGGTCTTCGCAGGCGCGGTGGTTCTCTTCTTCCTCGGCGTGGCCGCGGTGGTGGGGCATGGATTGGCGCACGGGAACCTGGTGGAGAAGAGTCTGACCTATCGATGGTACTACTGGACCGGCGCTGCGCGGATCGTGGTGAAGCATCCAGTGCTCGGGGTCGGGTGGGCCAATTTTGGATGGTATTACCCGGAAGTTCGCCTGCCCATCGCCAGCGAGGAGGTGCAGGACCCGCACAATTTCATCGTGCGCTTCTTCGCTGAGCTTGGGGTTGTTGGTGGGTTGCTGGCGATCGCATGGATGGTGCGCCTGTGGTGGGAGATGACTCGGCCGGGCGAGAACTCAGCACTCAGAACTCAGCACTCAGAACTCAGAAAGCGTGGGATATGGTCATTGGCGGCGGTAGCGGGTGGGGCGGCGGTCTTGAATTTGATTGTCGCCACGGATTGGGATCAGGATTCGCCGTGGCTCATCTTGCAGACGGTCGGGGCGGCGGCGGGGGGGTTGTTGCTGTTGGCTGGACTGGTGGTGGGGGCGATGCGGTCGATCAAGGATGGAGCGCTGGATGATCGGCCTGCGCCATGGGTGCTGCGGAGCATGCAGGTGGGGATTGGCATATTTCTCCTGCATAACCTGATCGATTTTTCGCTGTTTGAGACCGGGCCGTTGATGTTGTTTGCGTTCCTGGTGGGGAGTGTGCTCGGCGTGAAGCAGCCGTCGGTGGCGGGGCGGGTGAAGCGGACGGGAGTTGCGGTGGGGGGATTGACGGTGGCAGTGATTCTGTGGCTGGGGGCGGCCGCGCGGCTGTGGCTGCCGACCGTGTTCGCCGAGCTGGCGGCCGCGCGGGGGGATGATTTGTTTCGATCGTCGGTCTCGAAAGATCGGAAAACGATCGATCTCTCGAAGCTCGATGCGGCGTTCGCGGCCTATCAGGAGGCACTGCGCGAACAGCCGCTCAATGGGGAATATGCCTGGAAGGCGACGAACGTGTTGCTCTACAAGAACGCGCCGGCGAATCTGGTGAGGCAGATGATCGACGCCGCCATCGCGGCCAATCCGCGGGCGGGGAAGTATTACGTGCTGAAGGCGCAGTTTGAGTTGAATCAGTCCAAGCCGGAGGCCGAGGCGGTGATCAAGCCGTTCCAGGAGGCGCTGGGATTGTCGCCGGCGGATGTGGGGCTTCGGCTGGAATATGCCGCAGCGCTGGACCGTTTGGGTGATAAGGATTTCTCCAGGGAGCAGTACCGGGAGGCGCTGCGCCGGGATGATGAGTTGCCGCGCGATGAGCCCAAGCGATTGACGCCGAAGAAGCGGAAAGAGATTGAGGGGATGATCACGCGCTGATGCGGTAGATCTGGGTGAAGCCTTCTTCCAGAAGAGGTGGTGTGGTTTGGAGGCGGTTGAGCATGAGGTTCATGGAATCGACGGGGACCTGGCGGTCGGGGGGGCGTTGTTGGTTGCGCAGGATGCAGGTGTTGAAGTCGGTGTCGAGCCAGACGGCCATGACCGGGACGCCATGGGCGCGGGCGGCCGAGACGACCCGGGAGCGGCGGGTGGAATCGACGAAGGTGCCATCAAAAATGATGATGTCGGAGCGGTCGTGTGTCTGGGCGTAGGTGCTTTTGCCGGAGCCGGGAATACCGATGAGCATCATCACCAGCCGATACTTACCGCCGGCGATGGCGCGGGTGAGTTGCTGGAAGCAGCGGCTCCAGGCGGCGACGGAACGCTCCGGAGTCCAGTAATAATGGCCGTCCTGATAGAGGTGTTGGTCGGATTCGATGATCATAGACTGCGAGTTGGTGGACGATGCCCACCCTGCGCCAGGTTTTTTATCGGCGGAGAATTGATTGCAGTTTGGGGGATTTATCGGGAGAATGCTGCGGTGCTGGGGAAGCACGGGCGGCAAGCCGCCAGTGGCACGAGAGCGAGTGATCCTCACTTATCATCGCGGAGATGCAGCCAATGAGAAACACCTGGATAGTTGCGCTTCTGTTGATGGGAGCGGGGGCGCTGTGGGCGGTGGATGAGCCGAAGGGCAAAGCGCCGGCGGGAAAGGCGGCGGCCGCGGATCAGGATGATGTGCGCGACCGGCTGGGGGAGCGGTTTACCAGTCGCGGCAGGGGAGTGAGTTTTCGGCCGCCGATTGGCGGGGCACAGATCAAGCGGACGCCGATCGGGATGGAGATCGTGCGTTACAGCGCGGCCGATGAGAAGTGGTCGTTGAATGTTTCGATGATGACGTTCGATAAGCCGGTGCGGCTGGTGTCGGTGGACAATCCAACGACGCCGGAGGATGAGTCGAAGACCAAGCCGGGGATTTTGCAGCAGATCGTGGGCGGGCTGTTGCAGAACAACGCGAACACGGCCGTGCTGCGGCAGGATGTGGTGAATCTGGGGACGAATGACGTGGGGATGATCGTGGCCCGCTATGCGCAGGGTGGGCAGACCATGCTGCGGCAGCAGGCGATCATTCAGAGGAACGATCAGCTCTTTTACGTTTTGGATTTCACCAGTCCATCCGGGCGCACGCCGGCCGATGGGCCGAATGTGGAGGACCCGGCCGAGCGCGTGGCGGTGGATATTTTCGCGGCGGTGCTGGATTCGGTGCAGTTGCTGGATCAGAAGGCGCTGCTGGCGGATGAGGAGGAGCGGCTGTATCGCACGCGGACGCTGCTGGTGAATCTGCCCAAGAAAATCCAGAGCACGGTGACGCCGGAGCAATATTTCAGGGTGATGCAGGGCGAGAAGGACGTCGGCTGGATGTATGTGACCGAGGAGCTGGGGGAGAGGCAGGGGGAGAATGGCTTTTTCGTGGCTTCGTTGTCGGAGGCGACGCCGCAGGCGAATCTGACGTTGAAAGTGGCGTCCGAGATGTTCTGCTCGCTGAATTTGAAGAAGGCCAAGGAGGCGTGGGTGACGGTGAATGTGATTGAGAAGGGCGGGGTCAAGTCACATGCGAGCGAATTTGGCCAGAGTGAGAAGAAGAATGAGCGGATGGAGAAGGAGCTTGAAGCGCGGGATGATCCGAAGGCGCCGACGTTGAAAATGGCCGAGCGATATCATTTCCACGTCACGCAAACCGACAACGTGACGGTGACGCCGATTGAGCGGGATTTGCCGCCGTTTTATGTGTCGCAGGCGATCAGCGCGATGCTGCCGCGGCTGGTGCCGCTGACGCAGGCGAAGGGGTATTTGTTTCTGGTGTGGGTGGGAAGCGAGCGGGAGTTGATCAAGCGGTATATCGATGTCGAGCCGGTGCGCACCGAGACGTTCAATGGGCAGACGAACAAGATGATCGTGGTGAAGGACCGGATCGGGCTGGAGGCGGAGCCGATTTTGCATTACTTCACGGTGGAGGGGAGGTATCTGGGGAGCTTCAACAAGGCCAGCGGGGTAACCATCGCTTCGAGCAGTCAGGAATTGATGGTGAAGCTGTGGCCGAATGCGACGTTTGCGCGGCCGCAGGTGCTCGATCGGCCGCAGGAGAGGAATTAGAGGTTTAATCATTGAATCATTGAGTCATTGAATCATTGAATGAAGGTGTTATCGGGCGTGGGCGGATTGCTGGGGTGGCCGATAAATGGGATGAAGCATGAAGATGCAGTTGATGAAGATTCTCATGGTCTGCGCGCTGGTGGTGGGGGGCGGTGCGCTGATGTGGCAGTATGAGCATCGGTGGTCGGAGGATGCGAAGAAGGCGGAGGAGATTCGCAAGCTCAAGGAGCAGAACGATCAGCTGGAGAGCTTCGTGTCGCGGCTGACCAGCGAGAAGCGCGTGGCCGACGTGGTGGTCTGCGGGCAGAAGAAGAGCGGCTCGGTCGTGGAAGAGACGACGCTGATGTTTGTGGAATATGGCGCGGATGGCAAGCAGTTGCCGCCGCGATATTTTACGATCAAGGGAAACGTGGCGCACATCGATGCGCTGGTGATCAAGTTCGAGCAGGACTTCATCAAGAAGGGTGATCCGCTGCGGGGGCACAGCATGGTGTTGTTTCACCGGCTCTATGGGGATTATCAAGCGCCGGCGGATGGATACATGATCGACATGCCGGGGAAGCCGCCGGAGGTGTATCGGATTCCGACCCGCTCGCCGGCGGCCAGCGAGTTTGAGTCGCAGATGTGGCAGGATTTCTGGAAGCTGGCGGACGACGAGCAGTATCGCAAGAAAAAGGGCGTGCGGGTGGCGATGGGGGAAAGCCCGTGGACGCGGTTTTATCCGGATAAGGTTTACACGCTGACGTTGCAGGCGGATGGGGGATTGAGCTTGAGCGCGCGGGCGATGGATGGGATCTGGAAGGAATACCGGGATGCGCTGGCGAGGGCGCGGGGGTCGGTGGGGATCAATTCGAATTAAATGCAATCGCGGAGGCGCAGAGACGCAGAGACGCAGAGACGCAGAGAATTCATTTTGGATTTGTCTTCCTCTGCGTCTTAGCGTCTCAGTGTCTTTGCGATTGAATTTCTTGACTGAGTAAATGGGTAGAACCAGACGGGTTGGGGGTGATTTTTGGGCGGGCGGGGACGGATGCGGCGGGGGTGGGA
>JBGPEF010000302.1:0-6906 GCA_041482675.1 Tepidisphaeraceae bacterium
ACCGCGCCGCCGCCGACGTCCGACAGGATCGTGGTCAGCGCCTTGGAGAACTTGATGTCGTGCAGTCGAGCGCTGACCGGGGCGGTCTTTTCCACACCGGCGGCCTCGATGGTGCGCCAATTGACGAAAATATTGGCGCCGGTGACATCGCGCATGAAATCGACGACGTCGCCGAGGGCCACCGCATCAAAACGAATTTCCGGCAGCCGCCGATCCAGCACGGCCTGCACCTGTAAATCTTCGGTGCCGCCGCGGCGCTCCGACATCACTTCGCGGTCGCGGAGATCGCTGATATCCGGCCAGTTGGTCGGATAGACCATGATGTCCATGTAAGGAATTTTCTTTTCTTCGGCCGAGTTGAGCTGGCGTTCGAACTCGCGGTCGTGCTTCTCACGCAGGCGGCGCTGCTCGTTGAATTTGGCACTGTCGGCCACGAGCTGCTTGACGCCGACGGCGTAGTCGTTGGTCGGATCGATGGCGAGAATCTGATTGAGGACGCCTTCGGCCTGGGAATATTGGCCATCGTAAATGAGCTGGCGGGCGGTGCGGACGAGGATCTGCACGGTGCGACGGCGCTCGATGGCCTCGATGCGCTGCCTCTCGACGGCATCGCGCTGGGCTTCGGTGGCGGCGGTGCGCTCATTGACGACGCGGCCTTCTTCCTGCGCTTTGGCCAGGCGAAGCTGGGTATTGGCGACTGTTGAATCGAAGGCCGCCAGGGCTTGCTGCGAGAAAATGCTGGGATTGGATTCTTTGGCGACTCGAGCGCGATCGAGGGCTTCCTGGGCGGCATTGAAATCGCGCCGGACGATGGCCGCGTTGGCATCGGCGATGGCCTGATCAAAGCTCCACTGGATCGCATCGCGCCGAACGGCATTTCGCGTGAGCTCGTTTTGCAGCAGGTCGCCACGAGGGGCGCCGCCGACCCTCAACTCGGTCTGCGCCAGGCCCTGCGCCGCATCGCGATTGCTCGGATCCAACCGGGCGGCATCCTGATAGAGCAAATAGGCATCCTGCAATCGATTGTCGCGCTCGGCCTCCCTGGCTTTGGCCACCAACTGCTGGGCTTCATAGGCCCGCTGCTCCAGCTTGGCCCGCTCCATTCGGGCGGTGGCGGCAAGCTCATTGTCGGCCGGCGAGACCGTCCGCGTCGTCGGCTGGACGGCGACGGCGGTTCGCTCCTCGACGACTGGCGCTGGCTGGTTTCGCGAATCGATTCGCGCGATGTAACGGGAAGGCGGATCTTTGAAGAGCGGCGGCTTATAACCGGCATCCTGCGCCGCCTGGAAATGGGCGCGGGCGGCGGTGAAATCGCCACGGTTGTATTCGGCAACGCCAGCGGCGTAGGCCTCGCGGGCGGTCATGGCGCGCGGCTCGGGTTCGGGCTGGACCGTCACCACCGGCTCGGGTTTGGGTTGAGGTTGAACGACCACTGGCTCGGGTTTGGGTTGAGGCGGGGGTTGAACCACGACTGGTTCGGGCTTGGGTTGGGGTTGCACCACAACCGGCACGGGCTTGGGCTGGGGTTGCACCACAACCGGCACGGGCTTGGGCTGGGGTTGCACCACGACCGGTTCGGGCTTGGGCTGAGGTTGCACCACGACCGGCTCGGGCTTGGGCTGGGGTTGCACCTGCGGCCTGGGCTGGACCGGCTGCACCGTCGGTGCCGGCTGCTGCGTCTCGGCGACGGCGGCCACGCCTTCGGCCATTTTCTTATCGATGTCTCTGAGGAATTCGCCTGGCTTGCGATCGAAGAGCCCACCCTTGTATCCGGCGGCCTGGAGCTGGGAAAACTTGGTCCGGGCAGATTCGTAGCGGCCGGCCTTATAGTCGGCGACCGCTTCCTTATACATGCCCTTGGCATCGGTAGCCCCGCCGGTCCGCTCCGCCGTCACCGGCGCAGCTTCTGTTCTTCCGGCTTTCATCGTCGCGTCGGCCACGGCCATCTGCGAATTGGCCTTGGCTTTGGTGGCATCATCGGCAAATTTATTCTCGGCGGCAGCGCGATAGTGCTTCATCGCTTCCGACGGGTTCTTGTCTTCATTGAGGGCTTTTTCGCCGGCCTCGAACTCGGCTCGGGCCGTTTTTCGCTGATTGAGCGCCGACTCGACTTTGCCGAGCGTGTCCTTCAGCTTCTGCTGATCCGCCTGGCTCAACCCCTCGACCTTGATTTGCTGGAGGCTGACCTGGGCGTCCTCGTATTTGCCCTGGTTGTATTGGTCAGTCCCTTCGGCCAGGAGGTCGGCGTCGGTTGGCTTGAGATTCTCGGCCAACAGGACCAGCGCCTGATCGACGTCAGTCAGTACGAGTGTGTTGGCCGGCAGGCGGGAATTGGCGATGAGGGGCAACGTGGCGGCAGCCGCCAGTGCGATCACGCCTTTTCGAAGCCGGCCGGGCCGGGGGGAGGAAAGTGCCGAAGCGTCCAAGCGATCGAAGAACACAGCGTTCCTCCTTTAACAGTGGCCAGGCCGCGCGCCACCGCGGCAGGCAAGGGATCGCGCAGACAGCCCGCATCGCTCTGAGAGCGAGAAGACTCGCCGAACACCTCTGCGGCGAGAGCTAAATCGCGAACGTGCGGACTTTTGCGGCATGCGCGGGAGAACCGTTTGGTGTAAGTCGTTGGTGTCGTATCTATTCGCGGCCAAAGCCTGTCCACGGACCCCAAAGGTCCCAGGAAGAGAAACCGTTCGCCTCCGGCGAAGTCGGTTTAGGACGATCCATGTCCAATGAATTAGTTTCAAGCCACGGAGGCCGACTCAGACGACGGCGACGAATTCCATCTGAGTTCCTGACGGCCATGCCTCAAGCCAGAGCCCTGACTCTCAGGCGCGGGAATACTAAACGAAGCGCCGGTTGCATGCAATCAAAACTGATTGACTTAATCCTATCGGACGCATAGCCATTAACTTAGCCCAGAGACTAACCCACCCGCCCCCCGTTTGGCAATCTTTTTGTGGCGGTTTAGAAATAGTGCTCCCCCTGAACCAGGTCGTTGCCCCACTCAATCCCCCCGGGGGGTGCGAACAAAGATGCACACCACCCCGGGATCGATAACGCGGCTCACGCATGCGGTCCCAATGATCGGCACAACGTGCGCCGGAAATTGGGATGTGACGGCTGGCGGGTCAGCGCGGCCGCGGGGGTGCCCATGGCGGCGGAGACGGGATGAGTCTCGGGCGCGCTGACACGGGTTTGGGGCAAAAGACATCGAAACTGCGCCAATATCTGCTCGATGGTCATACCATCGTCGTAGTCGATGTTACATCGCCCGAATATGTGTTTGCCTTCTCGGTAGACCAACAGCCGATAGCGCTCCGGCTGAAACTCATACTCGATCTTGAGCATCGTACGGAAACCGCCCGCCTGCATCAGGCGGATGGTGCCCTGGCATGGGCCACCGACGATTTCGACCCACTCCAGCTCCCACGCATCGACAACTGAGTGCAGCGTCGAGAGGATCTTGTCCTGCATTTGATTCAAATTGTTCATGGCTCACCTTTTTACGTGCGTTGTGTCCTACTACTCGTTGCCACTAGCTGGCTCTGTTCTAAGTTCGCCAATAGGTCTTCAAATGCTGCGCAGAGTGAACGAAAATAATATGGAACGAACCGTAGCCGCTTGTGTCAACGCACAGTTTTGATAGGATGGTTGCGAACACCGATTATCCTGTCGGCGAGCACTTCCTGAAAGGTGTTGCAATTCATGCCTCGCGAGAATGCCATGGACGCGGCGCGCTTTCCCTCGACACAGTGGTCCCTGGTCGGGCGTGCCGGGCACATCACCGGCGAGCGCCGGCGAGAAGGGCTGGGAACCCTGCTGCATCGGTATATACCGGCGCTGCGGGCACATCTGGTTCTGGCCAAGCGAATGTCGCCCGATCACGCGGATGACCTCAGGGATTCGTCGCGGACAAAGTCATCGAGCAAAACCTGCTGGCCCAGGCGGAGGAAGGAAAGGGCCGATTTCGCTCATTTTTGCTGGTCGCGCTCAATCGCTTTGTGATCGGTCAGTTCCGCCACGAGACGGCCCGGAAAAGATCTCCTTCAGGGCCCGTACTCGACATCGCCGACCACCATGACGTGTCGTCCGCCGACGTCGAGCCTTCCTTGCAGTTCACGCTGGTGTGGGCCCGCGAGGTCGTCGAGGAAGCGCGGCGGCGGATGGAGGCGCATTGCAGGGAAATTGATCGGCCGGACTTGTGGCTTGTCTTTACGGAGAGGATTCTTCGTCCCGCCGCAGACAATGCCGCCCCGCCCTCGCACGAGCAGATCGCCAGTGCCCTCCAACTCGAATCGTCAAAAGAGGCATCCAATCTGCTCATCACCGCCAAACGCCTCTTCGCCCGCAGCCTGCGACTGGTCGTGGGGGAATACGTCGGCGACGAGCGGGAGATCGATCAGGAGATCGACGACCTGATGACGATTCTGTCACAACATGGTTAGGCCGCGCGAAATAAAGCCTGCGGCGCAGATTTTAGCCACCGACGGCGTTAAGGATATTATGCCCGATACATTGCAATGTTCGTCTTGTAACGGGGCGCTCCCCCTGGGCATGCCCGAAGGGCTTTGCTCATCGTGCCTTTGGACGCTCCTGGAGGGCGCCCGCGGGCGCCGCGCTCGCGGCAACAAACGCAAATGCCCACGCCCGTTTGGCGATTACGAGCTATTGGAAAGGATCGCCATCGGCGGCATGGGCGTCGTCTACAAGGCTCGGCAGCGCCAACCCAACCGCATTGTCGCGTTGAAGATGATCAGGTCGCATCGCTTGGCCGGCGAGCACGAATTGCAGCGCTTCCAGGCTGAAAGCGAAGCGGTGGCGAAACTGGATCATCCTCACATCGTGCCCCTCTATGAAGTGGGCGAACATCGCGGCCGCCATTTCTTCAGCATGCGCCTCATCGAGGGAGGCAGCCTCAAGAGCCACCTGCCGCGCTTGAAAAGCGAGCAGCGGAAATCCGCCCGCATCCTCGTCTCCGTCGCCAAAGCGGTCCACCACGCGCACCTGCATGGGATTCTTCATCGCGATCTCAAGCCCACCAATATCCTTCTGGATTCTGGAGATCAGCCCTATGTCAGTGACTTTGGCCTGGCAAAGGAGTTGGGCGAGGAGGCGAGCATGACGCAGAGCGGGGCGGTGCTGGGAACGCCCAGCTATATGGCCCCGGAGCAGGCCGCGGGCGAGCACGGCAAGGACACCAGCGCCGCCGACGTCTACAGCCTGGGTGCGATTCTATATGAGCTGTTGACCGGCCAGCCGCCATTCGCCGCGGAGACTCCCCTGGCAACTCTGCGACAATTACAAACCCAGGAGCCAAGACGCCCGCGTTCGATCGACCGAAACGTCAATGGCGACCTTGAGAGGATCTGCATGAAATGTCTCGAGAAGGACCCGCGGCGGCGCTATGCCTCGGCCGATGCGCTGGCAGTTGATCTTGAGCGCTTTCTGCGGGCAGAACCAGTTTGGGCGCGGCCGATGGGACACTGGGGGCAACTTGTGAAGGGCGCCCGCCGGCGAGCGCCCCTTGCAGGCTTCATCACGACGGCCGTGGTGGCGCTCGTGACTGTGACGATCCTATCGGTGTCCGCGGCGATACATTTCGCAAACGGGCGCGATCTCGCCGACCAAACGCTCCGTGTCCTCTTCCCGCCGCCAACCAACGACCCTCCGGCGGTGCTCTTTATGGACACTTCCGTTGCGGCCGGTGTGTACGGGTACGGAAAAGGCATTGTCAAACCTGGCGAAACCAATGCGGATGTCCTCGCCGACATGCTTGCCGATTTGCGAATAGTCCCAAGAAGGGAACTGATCGGTTCCAACTGGCACGGCGAAGAGAAAGTCATAGGCATGCACCCCGATCTGGTGGTTATCCAAGGCTCGGGCTTTTTCTATGCGATGAATGCTGAGTTCCAGTTTGGGGATCGCACGGATAGCGGATTCGATGACCCTGAGCAGGAGGCTAAATGGCAACTACTTTACAGAACAGCGGACGACAAACTCATCGCGTTCCTTGGTAACATAGGAGCGAGCAGCCCGCACACCAAATTCCTGATCTACTCTCGGGGCACGGGCGGCCGGTGGAACGAGGGGGCGTATCGGATGGAGTGGGTCAAAAAGGTGGAGATGCGTTTCCCACTACTCAAGGGTCGGATAACCACCATGTTGATTCAAGGCGGCCTCGTGGCAGGGCCTCTCAGCGATCCCTCAGCGCCCAACGGCGCCATCATCCGCAAGTACATCCAGGAAATCCTTGGTCTGCCGAGAAAGACGGCCTAATCGTGCGCCAGCTTCCCAAACGAGGTGAAACTTTCGCCCACCGACGAGGGGAGAATTCAACAGCGCATGAAAAATCGCGGCCATTACAACCGCGATTTCCCTGGGGTACAGCCCCGAATTCGGTGGGTCGGGCGATTTGGCCCGAAATCAGTTCCGTTCTTTGACTCGCTCGATGTTTGCCCCGACGGCGGCCAGCTTTTGCTCGATTTTTTCGTAGCCGCGATCGATGTGGTAAACGCGGTCGATTTTGGTGGTGCCTTTGGCGACGAGGCCGGCCAGCACGAGGGCGGCCGAGGCGCGCAGGTCGCTGGCCATCACTGGCGCGCCCTGCAACTCCTGGACGCCTTGAACAACTGCCGTCGATCCTTCCTTGCGGACCCTTGCACCCATGCGGTTCAATTCACCCACGTGAGTAAAGCGATCGGGGAAGACGCGCTCGGTGATGACGCTCATTCCATCGCCGAGGCAGAGGAGGGCCATGAGCTGGGCCTGCAAATCGGTGGGAAAGCCCGGGTAGGGCTGCGTGGTCATTTCCACCGGATTAATCCGCCGCTGGGAGGAGACAAAAATCGTCCCATTCTCGCGCACGATCCGAACGCCCACATCCTCCAGCCTGTCCACCACGGCGATGAG
>JBGPEF010000303.1:0-6898 GCA_041482675.1 Tepidisphaeraceae bacterium
CGAAAAAGGCAACTGGGACAAGTGGGACAAGGGCGTGGCCGACCTGGTGCGGCGGGCCATGAGCGGCGGCCAGCGGGTGCAGTGGGAAGTCTGGAGTGAGCCGAATCTGGGCAGCTCATGGAAAGGATCGAAGGAAGATTATCTCGTCCTGTGGTATCGCACGGTCAAGCGGATTCGCTCCATCGATCCCAATGCCGTCATCGCCGGCCCGGGCGCTGGGCCTTTCGATGCCGGTTGGATCGGCGGCTTCCTGAAGGTGGCCAAGGAATACGAGGTGCTGCCGGATGTGATCTGCTGGCATGAAAAAGATCCCAAGGGCGACATCGTCGCCCATGTCGATCAGATCGAAAATGATTGCTGGCAGGATGGCCACGGAATCCGGCCGATCATCATCTACCAGAACGTCCCCGAGCCGGCCCGCTATAGCCCCGGCTTTGCCGTCTGGACCATCGCCGGCCAGGAACGATCCAAGGCGCAGTTTGGGGTCCGCAACAAGACGGGAGAGCATGGCCTTCAGATGGCCAGCCTGCTCTCGGCCAAATTTGAGCCGCGGTCAACCTGGTGGGCCTACCGGGAATATGCCCGGATGCCGGGGCGGATGATCAAGTTGAGCAAGAGCGGGACGGTGGATGGCCTGGCGACGTGGGAGGCGGGAAGCAAAACGATTCACATCCTGGTCGGCCGGGGGAGACGATATGTGCCGACGGCACGCGCGGGATGGGTCGGCGTGGTCAAGCATCCGATTGCCAGTCTCGTCGGAAGTCTGGATTGGGTCTGGGATAAGTTTGAGACGACCGGGATTCCTGAGGAGGGGCGAAGTTGGCTTAAGATGATTACGCCGTTCGCGGTAAGCATGGCCAACACGGCCGACAAGGTGCTCAGCACCCCGACAACCCAGCCGGCCGACGCTCTGGGCGAAGTCGAGCTTAAATTGACGCATCTCCCGGCCGCTTCGGTGCATGTAATCGCCCAGCGCATCGAATATTCTGGCGAGAAAGCCTCCAAGGGACCTCAAATAACGCTGGAGAAGGACCTGAAGACATCGGAGCTGAAAGAGGCCAAGTTCCTCCTCCCCAAATTCGAAGAGGCCGATGCATATGTGATCACGATCGAAGGTTTATAGGACTCGCAAAACCGCCTGCCAGCAGGGGTTGTTAATCATCTTCTAACTTGTGCGATGCCCCGCGAATCGATTAAGATTTGACCGGCGGATGGTGTCAACTCTATCGAAGGTTTGAGCAAACCTGGTCACATCATCTTTGTGGGCGTCGGTTCATTTCGCCGAGGAGAAGAACCATGAGTGCATCTGGAGCAGGGGCTATGGATTACCGTAGCACCGAGGGTAGCAGGCACGACAAGATACTCTTCTGGGGGTGTTTCATCGCCCTGATCACCACCGCATTCGGGTTCATCGCCCGTATGTTCCTGATCAATACCTGGGCCACCGAATTCGGCCTCGACCCGGCCCAATCCGGCCGCCTCGCCGGAATCGGCATCTGGCCTTTCGCCGCCTCGATTATCGGGTTCAGCCTGATCATCGACAAAATCGGCTACAAGGTCGCCATGGTCATGGCGTTTCTGGGACACATCCTCTGGGCCGTCATGGCCACCAGCGCCTTTTTCATCTCGAAGAACGGCGACAAGGACACCGCCTACAAGATGCTCTACTGGGGCTCGCTGATTCTCGCCCTGGCCAATGGCACGGTCGAGGCGTTCATCAACCCGGTGGTGGCCACCATGTTCAGCCGGGAAAAGGTCAGGTGGCTGAACATTCTGCATGCCGGCTGGCCGGGTGGGTTGGTGCTGGCGGGCATCGTGACGATTTTCATGGGTAACGCCGCGTGGTGGATCAAGGTGGGCATCCTGGCCGTTCCGGCCATCGTCTACCTGATCATGCTTGTCCCGCTGAAATTCCCCGTGCAGGAGCGAGAGGCGGCTGGCGTCTCCTATCGCGAGATGTTGGCCGAATTTGGATTTCTCGGCGCGGCCATCGTCGGATTTCTCCTCATCCTGCAATTCATGGATTTCTTCACCGGCATTCCGAAGTTCCAGGAGAAAATCATCCGCGATGGCGCGGAGATCATAGTGCTCGTCAGTTGGCTTAAGTGGACGATTGTCGCCATCGGCGTGTTAATTGTGCTGGCGTTTGGCGGATACACCCGTTCTCTGGGCCGCCCATTCCTCTTCTTCATGATCCTCATCATGATCCCACTCGCTACAACCGAAATCGGCACCGACGGCTGGATCACCAGCATCATGGAAGGCATTACGGCAGGTAAGTTCCATCCAGGTTGGATCCTGGTTTACACCTCGATCATCATGGTCATCATGCGGTTCTTCGCCGGACCGATCGTGCATGCGATTTCGCCGCTGGGACTGCTGGCGGTCAGCGCTGGCCTGGCGATCGTCGGGCTCTATACACTCTCATTCACAGCCGGCATGGCGATTTTCGTCGCCGCCACTGTTTATGGCTTTGGCAAGACATTCTTCTGGCCGACGATGCTCGGCGTGGTATCGGAGCAAACGCCTCGCGGCGGCGCCATGACGCTCAACGCCATCAGCGGCATTGGCATGCTGGCGGTGGGCGTGCTGGGCTTCCCCTACATCGGCGCACTCCAGGCCGACAAGAAGATCGAAGCGATCGCGGCCACTTCGGCGGCCAAGACGGCCGGGCTGGTGACCAGCGATGGCAAGCTCGTTCCCGAGGTGCTGGATCCTCGGTACATCTACGAAGTCATTCACTACAAGGTCGTCAACGACGACAAGCTCAATGCCCGCATCGCGATGCTTCCCAAGGAAAAGAAGGATGAAATTGCGACCGCGGCCGCAAGCAGCTCGCAGCGGGCATTGAAGAACATGACGGTATTCCCCGGAATCATGCTCGTCGGTTACATCATCCTGATTGGCTACTTTGTCAGTAAAGGCGGCTATCGCGCACAGTTAATCGGCCATCCAACCGAGCCGGACAAGTTCGCCGGCGGGTTGCCGACGCCAGTGAGATGAAGCGTCAATGAGTTGATTCCAAACCCGGAAGCACCCGCTGCTTCCGGGTTTTTCTATTGGTCGGTAGCTTGACGCAAGCGGTACAATTCCTGACATGGCAACGACAAGCACCCGGAAGAATTACCTGATCGAAGACCTCACCCGCATCCCCGCCCAGGAATGTCCCTGCGGCCAGGCGCGGCGGGCATTTGCCACGCCGGAGAATCAAACGGCCACCATCCATCTGGTGGACATCAGCATCGACGCCCGGACCCACTATCACAAAAAATTGACCGAGATCTATCTAATCCTCGAAGGCCAGGGCCACATGGAGCTGGATGGCGAATTGGTCCCGGTTCGGCCGATGATGGCGATCATGATCAAACCCGGCTGCCGCCATCGCGCTGTGGGAAAGATGAAAATCATCAACATTCCGATCCCGGCCTTCGATTCCGATGATGAATGGTTCGACTAATCTGCGTAGGGTCCGCTTCCGCGGACGCCTTCACCACGCCCGTCCGCTAACGCGGGCCTTCCCCAACTAATCGCCAGCGGTGTATCACCGCCGATTTGGCTCGCTATAATGAGATATTGGGCAAGATTGGGGCCGCAAGCTGATTCCATGACAGACCGCCAGAAGACAATCTCACGCGAGGTGCGGCTGGCCGGGCCGGGCCTGTTCTCAGGGGAGGTTGCCACACTGACGATCACCCCATCCGGCCCGGGTTCGGGCATTACCTTCATCCGCGAACAGGGAGATCACGAAGCGAGAATCCCCGCCCTGGTCGAGAATGTGCTGAAACGGCCGCGGCGGACGTGCCTGCGCAACGGCACGCTTCACGTCGAGACGGTCGAGCATTGCATGGCGGCACTGGCGGGATTGGGGATTAATAACGCATTGGTGCGGATCGCCGGGGGAATCAGTGGCGAGGTGCCGGGTACGGATGGCTCATCGCAGCCGTTTGTACAAGCCATTGATGAAGTTGGGCTTACGGAGCAGGATGCGGACGTCCGGCCACTGGTGATTCGCCGGCCGGTGCAGGTGGCCATGGGGGACAGGACCTTGGCCGCCCTGCCGGGCCCGACGGATCATCTGGAGATTATCTACGATTTTGAAGCCCCCCCACCAATCGGCCGGCAGGTGTATTCGTTCCACCTCGGCATCGACAGCTTTTCCGATCAAGTGGCCCCCGCGCGAACGTTCATTTTTGAAAATGAGGCGGCGGAGCTGAAGATGCGGGGATTGGGGCATCATCTCACGCCGCGGGATCTGCTCGTCATTTCCGCTAAAGGCCCAATTGACAATGAGTTCCGATTCGCCGACGAATGCGTGCGGCACAAGGTTCTGGATTTGATTGGTGATCTCTATCTGGCGGGCCGGCCGATTTATGGCCGGGTGGTAGCGCATAAATCCGGCCATGAGCTCAACCACCAGATCGTTCGTAAGCTATTGACTCAAGAGCAGTTAACAGATCGTGAAGATTTGCTTTCGCGGGACGCGGCCTTGGATATTCGCCGGATTCAGCGTATCCTGCCTCATCGCTATCCGATGCTGATGGTCGATCGGGTGCTGGAGATCGTCGGCGATCAGCGCGCGGTTGGCATCAAGAACGTGACGTTTAACGATATCTTCTTCCAGGGTCATTACCCTGGGACTCCGATCATGCCCGGGGTGCTGATCGTCGAGGCATTGGCACAACTTGGCGGTATTTTGCTCAACCAGAAGCTGGAGCACACCGGAAAAGTTGCGATGATGCTGAGCATGGATAAGGTGAAGATGCGGCACCCGGTGGTGCCGGGGGACCAGTTGATCCTCGAAGCGGTCACGGTGCGGGTCAAAAGCCGGACCGGTCACGTCAGATGCAAGGCCTTTGTCAAAGATAAGTTGGCGGCCGAGGCGGACATCAAGTTCATGCTGGTGGATGCCGAGCCGATGTGATCTCAATCTGAAATTTGAGATCTCAAATTGAAGGACAGGTTGAAGGAGTAATGAGCGTTTCCCCCCATGCCATCATCGATCCCAGGGCCCATATCGCCGACGATGTGGAGATCGGGCCGTTCTGCGTCATCGGGCCCCATGTCCGCATCGATCGCGGATGCCGCCTGCACAACGGTGTGACCATCGTCGGCCACACGACCATCGGCCAGGGAAACGTCTTTCACCCCCAATGCGTCTTTGGCGGCCCGCCGCAGGATCGCAAGTACAAAGGCCAGCCCACCCGGCTGGAAATCGGCAATAACAATATTTTCCGCGAGCACGTGACGGTCCACATCGGCACGGAAAAGGGCGGCGAGGTTACCCGCGTGGGGAACAACAACATGCTCATGGTCAACGCCCACCTGGCGCATGACGTGCAGATGGGGTCCAACTGCATCCTGGCCAACAACTGCATGATCGCCGGCCACGTGATCATCGGCGACAACGTCGCCATGATGGGCGGTGTGGGCGTGCACCACTTCGCCCGCATCGGAAAGTACTGTTTCATCGGCGGCTACGCCCGCATCCACCATGACGCCCCGCCCTTCTGCAAGCTCGATGGCGCCGATGAGATGCGCGGCTTGAACATCAAGGGCCTGCGCGCCGGCGGTTTTTTGGATGACGACATCACGGCCCTCGAGGAGGCTTACGGACGATTGTTCGCCAGGAAGGGCGAAGAACCCTTTGCGACGGTGCTGGAATCCTTCGACGTGGAAAATGGCCTGAATCCGCACGTAAAGCACATGGTGGAATTCCTCCAGCAGCGCGACCTTGGCCGCCATGGCCGCTATTTGCAGGCGATGCGGGCGAGGTAGATATGGCTTCGCAGCCCGCTGGGGAAAATCCAAATCCAATTCCCGTCGGCGTCGTCGGCTGCGGCCGAATGGGCAGGCTGCATGCGCGAACTTATGCGCAGATGCCGGGAACGAAGCTGGTTGGGGTCTATGACGCGATTCCCAGGGCCGCCCAGACTGTAGCGGCGGAATTCGGGACGAAGGTTGTCGCACATCTCGACGAGTTGGCGGAGATGGTTTCCGCGGTGACCATCGCCGTGCCCACCGAGCATCATTTGAAGGCGGCCGAGCCGTTTTTGAAACGCGGGGTCGCCTGTTTGATCGAGAAGCCGCTCGCCAGGGATTCCGCCGAGGGCAAACAGATCGTGGAGATGGCCCGCAGGCATGGGGCGATGCTCCAAGTCGGCCATATCGAGCGATTTAATCCGGCCGTGGTGGCGCTGGCGAAGCTGAACCTGACGCCACGCTTCATCGACGCCGCCCGCGTCAGCCCCCTGCCGTTTCGCAGCCTGGATGTTGGCGTGGTGCTCGATGTGATGATCCATGACATCGACATCGTGCTGAGCCTGATCAAGTCGCCAGTGAAACGGGTAGATGCCGTGGGCGTGAGCGTGATCGGCGGCGTCGAGGACATCTGCAATGCCCGGCTGACATTTGCCAACGGCTGCGTGGCCAATCTCACCGCCTCGCGCCTGGCCCTCAAGACCGAGCGGAAGCTGCGCGTCTTCTCCCCCAACGCGTATGTCTCAATCGACTATCAGAAAAAAAGCGGCGTGATCGCGCATCGCGATGAAAACGTCAGCGCCATTCGCACCGCTGTGGAAAGGCTGCGACAAGGCCAGGGAGAGGCGAAGAATTTTGCGGATCTGGTGAAACTCACGCCGCTGGCCGTCGAAGATGTTGACCAGATTCGCGCTGAGCTTGAATCATTCGTCGACAGCATTCGCCGAAAGAAAGAGCCGGTGGTCAGCGGTGATCAGGGATTGGCCGCCGTGGAAGTGGCCGAACGAATCGTCGCCGAAATGTAGGGTGTGCTTCAGCACACCACATCGTGCTCACTATTAGCAGCGAGCATGGCTGAAAAAGGATTTGGCCAACATGAGCACTGTTCTTGTCGTCGAAGATTCCACCCCCGCCCGCGAAG
>JBGPEF010000304.1:0-6886 GCA_041482675.1 Tepidisphaeraceae bacterium
GATCGGCGAGGCTGGCGCGCAGGTCGTAACCGCAGTGGGGGCAGGGGAGGGGATCCGTGTCGGGGAGTTGGATGGGAGGGGTTTGGAGGGATTCCCCCATGGGGGGATTTTAACCACGGGCGCGTGGACATAGTGGTGATTTAGTGGCTCATTTTGTTGCTATAATGAAAAATTCACTCGGATCATTTTATGGCAACACTTCCCACCACGCCGCGAATCAAGAAGATTAAACCCGTTGACGCTGAGGCACTGAAGGGGGATTTGGTGAAGCCGGGCAGCGAGCTATCTGGCATCATCTGGATCAATCCGCAGCGCCTCAGCGGCGAGCCATGCTTCTACGGCACGCGCGTTCCGATCAAGAATTTATTTTATTTTCTCGCGGCGGGGGAATCGCTGGAGCAGTTCCTGGATGATTTCGAAGGGGTCGGCCGGGAGCAGGCCGAAGCCGTGCTGGATTTGGCGGGAACTCATTTACTGGCGGAGCTGCCGCGGCCATGAGAATTCTGCTGGTGATTGAGGTGATGCACAAGGCATCACCGCGGCACGTCCTGGCCAGCGATTGCGAGAATGATGATGCCCGTCTCATCGACGGAATACTGCAAGAACACTGAAATCCAAAACCGGTGGTCGGCATCCTCGCACCAAAACTGAAAGATCTGGCCCGTGGGCAGGTACGGGAAATAAGCACGGCGGCTGAGGCCGGCGGGATCTTCGGCTAATTTGTCGATCTCATCCAGGACTTTGCTGGCGATGATCGGGGGAAGGCGCAGCAGCGCCTCGGATGCATCATCCTCGTATGCGACGTTGTAGTTCATCGCGAATTTCTTTTGCGAAACGCACTCCGCCAGCATGGGCACGCTGGGCGGCGGATTGCAGCGTCTGCGGCTCAAATCCAGGAATGTTGGAGGACATGCAGGCAGCGCGGAAGGCGTCGCTATTGCTTACCACGTAGCCCTCCTTCTCAAACCGATCCAGTTCTTCAAGCAAGTGGCGGCACGGAGAGTACCACTGCTCGTAAAGCTCCTGAATGTCTTCGATGCCGCGAGGGTCGGCGCCTGATTTTTCAGTCTTCAACCGCTCGTGATAACGGTGCTCTTTGTCGCGGATGAACTCCAGGCACTTGAGCCCAAACGCAAGCCAGTCATCAAAGTCATAACAGGCCATGGCCGAATCGTGCTCGATCTTCCACGATTCCGCTTTGTATTGCTCGAGGATGCCGGTCAATCTGGACATGGCCACACAATTATCAGGTTTGGCGGTTACGGCCGCAATTCCAAAATAGCCGTCGCGGCGGCGACTCTTACGTCGGGGTCGGAATCTTTTAACAGCGGCGCCAGCGTGTCCTGCGAATCGGTGCGGGCGATGGCACCCAATGCCAATGCGGCGAGATAGCGCTGGCGGGCGTCGGAGCTGTGGGTGGTGTCGCGGGCCAGCACGTAGGCTTCATCCGAGCCGATCATTCCCAGGGCCCGGCCGGCGACTAGTTTTACTTCGAGATAGTCTGATTCCAGGCCGGCGCGGATGTGTTCCCGGATCCGCGAGTCGTTGGGCGCGGCCAGGCCGAGCAGGCCGACCATGGCGTGGGCGGGATGGCCGCTGAGACTGGCGGCGACCAATGCCTTAAGGCCTTCTTCATCGCCCAATCTCCACAAAGCTTCGGCCGCCTGAAGGCGAACTTCGATGGCGCGATCCTTCAGAGCCAGTCGAAGAATGTTGATGGCGCTTTTTTCGCCCAATCGGCCCAGGGCGAACGCGGCGGTGGCGCGGACGCTGGGATCGGGGCTTTTGAGGGCATTTTCCAGGCCGACGCTGTAGCGGTAATCGCCCAGGCGATGCAGGGCGAAGATGGCGCCGATCTGGGCGTTGGGGTCGGGATCGTTGATCATTTTGATGAGCAGCGGCTGCGCGCCATCGAGGCGGAGCTCGCCGGTGGCCATGGCGGCGGCGTAACGGACGATGCCCTCCTTGTCCTGGAGCGCCTTGAGAATTTGCGTGCGCGCGCCGGAGGCGAGTGCCTCGCGGGCGGCCTCGACGCCGTGGGTGCGGATGACCGGATCATCGGAGGCCAGGGCGGCGTTGATCTGGTCCCGGGCGCTGGCGCGGAGGGATTCATTCATTGGGATGTTGACGCGCGGGGGCGGCGGAGGGACCGGGGGCTCATCGCGGCGCTTGGCGCTGCTATTGCCTCCCTTCCCTGGCCCGGCGCAGCCGGCGGCGATGATGGCGAGAAGAATTGTGCTGAAAATCAATTTCATTGCGGCTCCTTGGAGTCTGAGTTGGGGGAGTCCGGGTTTGGGCCTGGGAATCGGCTTGGGCGAATTGGCGCCGGCCGGGGGCGGAATGCGGCGGAAAAGTAGGTACATCGACAAAGCGAGGCCCAGATGAATGGGAAGACAAAGGGCGATGATTGGCCCGTTGACCTGATAAAATCCCGGAAGGATTTGAAGAATAAGACCCAAAAAGCTCATGAGCAAGGCGGCGGCCGAGAAAAAGAGGCCGGAGCGGACAGCCCAGCGCCTCCCAAATATTGCAATCGGCGCAAGCAGCACCAACGGCACCGACAGGGGGTTCATCTGGAGGATGTTCTCGTTCCAATAAACCGACCAGTGCTCGGTGGTGAAGGCCCAGCAGAGGAAGCTGCCGGCGAAGGCGGCCAGGAGGCACCACAGGAACGAAAGGATCGCAAACGACCATCTGAAAAACCGCCGCGACCGGCTCTGATACGTCAGCCCAACCAGCAGAGCCCCAAAGGCGATCCCGCTCAGCAAAAACCAGATCGTCCATCGCGGAGGCTCGGCCCGCTCCGGCGGCTGGGTGCTGCGATAGATGAGCTTCTCACTTTTGACCAGAGGGACCGGCGTGGAATCGCCATCCCGAACCGTCACGCCCCGCAGGTGCTTCATCAACTCCAGCGGCAGAAAGGATTCTTCTGACGCATTGATGGGTTGATCCACGTTGTGGCCGAGGATGAACAGCATCGCGGTGTAAATGGGGATGTTGTTGGCCGAGATTCGCTGGCTGTGCCATCGATAGGTCGTCGCCGTCGGGATTTTCTCCAACTGCGGCCGAAGCTGGCCATCGAGGGCCTGATCCAGGGCAACGCGCACCTTCGTCGAGCAATTGTTGGTGTAATAGTTGTAAAGATACTTCTGCTTGTTTTGCAGACGCAGCAGATTGACGAGGCGGATTTTCTGGCGGTCGCTGAGGTTTAGCTCCTGGACCCACACCGACCGGTCGTCCTTAATGTAGCTCTCCAGCAGTTTCCGGCCGTCAAACGCCTCCTGCGTGTACATCATCCGGCCTTCGATGAAGTTCGAGAGAAAACCCGCATCAAACTCGAACACCCCGTAGTTGTAGGCATCGCTTTGGCCGGTTCGATTATCAATGATCACCAGGGCATTATGCCCAAACCACTCATAAATCGGCCTGCCGGGGCCGATGGTCATCAATTGGATGGTCAAATCCGACGCAGCCGGGGGGCCGGGCTGTGTAGATGGAGCCTGTGCGGCCGATAGAGGGGGGAGAAGTACAGCTAAAATGGCCGATGCGGCCAGCCAGAGGCAGCGGAGCATGGGTTATCCGTAGGGCATGTTCTGGCATGCCGTGGGTGTAAATACTTAGGTCGCGGGCATATGTAGGGCATGCTTCAGCATGCCGTGGGTGTAGATGCTTAGGCTTTGGGCAGGCTCAGTCAAGCCGGCCACAACAACCAGCGGCGGCGGGTGTTATATGCGACTTGAACGGGCCTCGCGCCCCAGCGTATAGTATGTTGTAGAAACACTGTAGTTATCGGGAATTAAGGAGTTGCATCATGGCGATCGTACTTTCAGAGGCCGCGGCGAAGGAGATCAAGAACATCATCAAGGAGCAGGGTCTCCCGCAGGAACAGACGCGGCTGCGCGTGGGCGTCAAGGGTGGGGGATGCAGCGGCTTCAGCTACATGCTCGACCTGACCGAGGAGCAGAAGGGCGAGTCGGATGAGGAGATCGAAGCGCATGGCGTGAAGATCCTCTGCGATATGAAGTCCTATCTTTACCTCAACGGCACCGAGATCGATTTTAAGGATGAAGTGATGGCCCGGGGGTTTGTGTTCAAGAATCCCAATGCCACGAGCAGTTGCGGATGCGGGAGCAGCTTCTCGGCCTAACTGAAATCAACCAATAAGAGATTCTGGAGCCCCGGATACAGATCCGGGGTTTTTTTTGCCCGGATTTTCGTCCGGATTTTCGTCTGATAACCCACCGGCTTCATTCCCCAATTCACGTCGCGACGATAGATGAGGCATGACGAGCGGCGCGGTGTTGCTTCCCCTGGGTGGAAAGACTGCGCATGCGCTGCGCAAACGGCTGTGGCTGGGGGCGGGGGCGATCACGCTGTTGGTGATCACCCTGGCCATCGGCAATAGTGTCATCGATCGCCAGAATGCCGTCACGGCCGATGCGGTCGGGCATGATTTTCTGGCTTTCTACACGGCCGGCCATTTCCTGCGCGAGGGACAGGCCGGGCGCATGTATGACCTGGAGGCGGTGCGACGCTTTCAGGAGGAAGTGGGGGTGGCCAACCACCTGGAATTGAAAAGACAATCCTTCGGGCCGTTTTGGAATCCGCCATTTTACGCATGGCTGTTTGTGCCGCTGGCGGGATTGCCGTTTCGGACAGCGCTGGTGGTCTGGTGGGGGTTCAACTTGATCTGCCTGGCCGGGGCGATGATTCTGCTTTGCCGCATGTTGCCCGATGTTTGTGATTGGCGCATCGCGGGGCTGGTGCCGGCGATTCTGCTCAATTCCCTGCCGTTTCATCAGGCCCTCAATCACGGGCAGAACACGTTCACATCGCTGCTGATATTGGCGATCGTGGTCTGGTTCTGGCGAAAGGCGGCCGGGGCGCGCGGGGGATGGGATGCGCTGTGGGCGGGGATGAGCTGCGGGCTGCTCTTTTACAAACCACAACTGGGCGCGGCGGTGGCAATTGTGCTCGTGCTGCATCTGGGCTGGAAGGCGCTGCTGGGAGCGGGAATCACTTCTCTGGTGTTGCTGGCGGTGACAGTGATCTCCATGCCGGGAATCGTGGGGATTTATCTGGCCAGGATGCCGGGGAATCTGGCCTGGATGCAGGAGGCCAATTCATATCTGTGGGAGCGGCACGTCACGTTCAAGGCATTCTGGCGGCTGCTTTTTCAGGGGCATGCGCTTGGAGATACGTGGTTGGTCGTGAAGGTGCTTTGGATCCTGTCGGCGGGGGCAATCGGCGCGGCGCTGGCGATGGCGGTCTATCAGATTTGCAAATGGGCCCGCCACAACCCCGATTCATCGCCCCTCGCCGCCGGCCGGCTCATTTCGGCCACCATTGTCACCATGCCTTTGCTCATGCCGTTTTATTTCGACTATGATCTGCTTTTGTTGTCCGTGGCCGCAGTCTTATTCGCCGCGGAAATTGTCGGACAACGACGCGAGATGGACCGGCCGGATCGATGGCTGGCGCGGGCCTGGGTGGTGCTGTTTGTGGTGATGTTTTTCAACGCATCCATCTCCGGAGTTTTGCGGGTGCACCTGGCGGTGATTCCGCTGACGGTGGTGGCGCTGATGCACATCCGTCGGGCATGCAAGCGGCAGTTTGACGGCATTGCAGTTGCAATTCGCCGGGCTGATTGCAATAATTAAGGTAAATACACAAATATGAGGCAGTTATGACCGTCGTATCACAACCCATTTCGGCTCTCTCAGATGCGGATGCCGTTGCAAAAGTGGTGGATTCGCTCACCGATCCGCGCTGGGATTTTCGAACCCTGGAGGGCATCGCAAAAGAGTCTGGTCTGGCCCCGGAGACAGTGAGAGAAGTTCTGGCAGCACATCCGGATCTATTTGCCAATTCGCCGGTTCCCGATGAGCACGGCCGGGAACTCTATCGCCTGCGGGAACGGGGAAAGGCAGATAAGGATTTCCTTCGGCGCTTAAGGATGTATGTCGCGAAGGACGTTTAGGCGGAGCTTCGAATGTTCGCCCAGGGAGGCGCCATTCATATCATCGCTGAGTCATCTATAGCGCTGGGTTTAAGCGAAGGCTTCGGATGGGGTGTATTAGGCGGCGCGCTGGCGGAGCTGGCGGCCTGGTTTAAGCTTCGACAAATTGTGCGAACAGAGCGGCCGGCGTATCTACGTGACCCGTTCTATTGGGTGATCACTCTGTTGATGATCCTTGCAGGCGGCGTGCTCGTTGCGGCGTATATCAAGTCTGGCTTGGGCAATATCAGCCCGCTGCTGGCGGTGAACATTGGCGCAACCGCGCCGTTGATCATTCAAACGCTGACGTCGAGCGCGCCGCGGATTCCAATCAAGGTTGACTAATCGAGGAAAACGAATGCGCCTCAATTTCTGGCAGTGGATCGGTGTCGCGCTCCTGGTGCTCTGCGTGGGCCTGTACCTTTATGAGCACAACAAGGGCAAGGGTACGCCTTCAACCCAGCCGACATCCAGGCCAGCGGGGCAGTATTAGAGCTTCGATGAACCGCTGATTGGCGGAGGACGCGGAGGAATCCGCGTTTTTTTGTTTCATGGCCGAGCAAAGCTCATTGCGGCGGGACATCGGCAGCGCATATCTGGCGTCGGGGGCGAAAATCTTGAGCTGGGTGGTGGTGTCGGCGATGGTCTATCGCGTCGGCGGGGCGGCGGAATTCGGACTTCTATCCCTGATCCGCGGAACCATCGGCATCCTTGCCTATGTCTCCTTCGGCGTTGGGCCGGCGATGATTAAGCTCCTCGCGGGGACGCTGCCCGAAACAACAGAAACGGCGCCCGAACCCACCGAAGGCGGCGTCCTTTCGTACCATCACCCGGAGATTCCCAGCCGCCTGAACAGGCTCTATTCAAACGCCCTCACCTTCGCCTTCA
>JBGPEF010000305.1:0-6877 GCA_041482675.1 Tepidisphaeraceae bacterium
AGAGCACCAACGAGGAGCTCAACACGCTCAACGAAGAAATGCATGGCCGCAATGAGGAGCTCAGCCAGGTGAACAGCGACCTGGTCAACCTCGTGGCCAGCGTGCAGATTGCCATCGTCATGGTCTCGCGCGAGCAGCGCATCCGCCGCTTCACGCCCATGGCCGAGAAGCTGCTCAACCTCATCGCCACCGACGTCGGCCGGCCGATCACCGACATCAAGCCCAACATCGAGTGTCCGGATTTGCAAAAACTGATCAGCGAGTCGATTGATGAAGTGGTGACCGTCGAGCGCGAGGTGAAGGATCGCCAGGGGTGTCTGTTCACGCTGCGGATCAGGCCTTACAAGAACCTGGAAAACCGCATCGACGGGGCGGTGCTGGCCCTCTTCGACGTGGATGGGGCGCGGCGTCAGGAGCTGGAGGCGCAACAGGCCCGCGAGCTGTCGGAAGCGATGCTGGAAACGATCAAGCACCCGATGGTCGTGCTGAATGCCGGCCTGCGCGTGCTGCGGGGCAACTCGGCGTTCGGGCGGCGCTTCAGCCCGCTCGTCAGCGACGGCCGCTCGATCTATGATGTGCTGCACGGCCACGTCGCCATTGATAAACTACGGAATCTGCTGGAGGAAATTGTTCCCCGCGACGGCCATGCCGAGGAGTTCGATTTGAGCGATTCCTCGGGACAACCGCTGCGCGGCAGTGCCCGGCGCCTGCTGGGCTCGGGCTCGAATGCGGCAGGGACGTTGCTTGCGGTCGGAGATTGACCAACCGTGGAGGACACGGCAAGGATGTCAAAGATGTTTAACAAGCTCTCCAAGGCCGCGCTGGATGCCGCCGCCGTCTCGGATGTGCCATCGGAGAAGCTCGATACCAAAGCCAAAGGGCTGCGGATCCTGCTGGTGGAGGATCACCTCGACACCGCGCAGCTGCTTCGCCGCCTGCTGGAAAATGAGGGCCATCAGGTCCGCGTCGCCACCAACATTTGCGATGCGCTGCAACTCTCGGCCGAAGGTCCGATGGACCTGATCATCAGCGACCTGGGCCTGCCCGATGGCACTGGGTATGACCTGATGAACTCCGTGCGGCCGAAATTGCCCGTTGCCGTCCCGGCCATCGCGCTGAGCGGTTATGGCGCTGACGCCGACATCCAGCGCAGCCACGAGTGCGGCTTTGTGGAGCACATCACCAAGCCGGTGGACTTCAACCGGCTCCTCGAGACCATCGATCAGGTCACCCGCGCGTGAATCACCATTTCGATGCGATTGTCGTCGGCTGTGGCGCCATGGGGAGCGCTGCCTGCATGCACCTGGCGCGGCGCGGGGCGAAGGTGCTGGGGCTGGAGCAGTTTGATATTCCGCACGCCCTGGGAAGCTCGCACGGCTATTCGCGCATGATCCGCATGGCTTATTACGAGCACCCCGATTATGTGCCGCTGCTGCGCCGCGCGTATCAGCTTTGGGAGGAACTGGAAAAATCGTCCGGCCAGCGGCTGCTGCACCTGACCGGCGGCATTTACATGGGCCCGCCCGAAGGCGAAGTGGTCAGCGGCGCGCTCAAGGCCGCGCGAATGCACGCCTTGCCCCATGAATTGCTCGATCACGCCGCGATTGCAAATCGTTTTCCACAGTTTTCGCTTCCGGAGCATTTTCAGGGCGTCTGGGAGCCGCAGGCAGGATTTCTCCTGCCCGAAAAAGTCATTTCCGCGCATTGCGAACAGGCCTTGCGCGCTGGCGCGGAATTGCACGGCCGGGAAAAGGTCCTCGAATGGCGCGACGGCTCGGTAAAGACCGACAAAGCCGAGTATCGAGCCGAAAAAATCCTCTTCTGCGGCGGCGTATGGAGTGGAAAACTTCTCAAAGATCTCGGCGTCGAGCTGAGCGTGACCCGCCAGCCCCTGGGATGGGTCTGGCCGCGCCGGCCGGAATTATTCGAGCTGGGAAAAATGCCCGTCTGGGGAATTGAAGCGCCGGATGGAAGCCTCAGCTATGGGTTTCCGATGATGAGCGATAATCCGGGTCTCAAAATCGCGCGACATGGCCGGGGCATTGTTACCGATGCCGATCAAATCTCGCGCCAGGCAACGGCGGCCGACGAAGAGGAGATTCAGGCGGTGGTGAATCGCCATTTACCCGAGGGCCGCGGGCCGACGCTGGCGATTCGAATTTGCATGTACACGAATTCGCCGGATTCGCATTTTGTTATCGATCAGTTGCCGGGGCATCGCGATGTAACCATCGCCTGCGGTTTCAGCGGGCATGGGTTCAAGTTTGCCAGCGTGATTGGAGAGGTGCTGGCGGATTTGGCGATGGAGGGGAGGACGGAATTGCCGGTGGGGTTTTTGGGATTGAAACGGTTCACTCCCATGTGAAACCCAATCCGCTCAATTTGGACAGAGCATCTTTCATTGCGGCGTCGCCAAACGAAATCAGCGAATCCTGGCCGAGGGCGACAATAAAGAACTTCTTCCCATTGGACCGGGATTGCACGAGGTGCTGCAACCGCGTGTAGAGGTCGGGATCGAGCCAGTCATTGTTCACCTTCAGATCCCAATGCACCGGTTTGCCATCGAGATTGAATTCCACCCATGCCTTCTCGTTCTCGATATCCACTTCGTCGCGCAAATCCGTCAGCGAGAGTTGGCCCTTGGCGAGAATCACGAACCGCTCCAGGACCCGCACATAATCGCCATTGTCCTCGATGCACTCGGCGTCAAGGTGCCAGATGTCATCGGAGATGCGCTGGAAGTCGCCCCGCTCGACTTCGCCGCCCAGCACACACAACAAGTGTACCGAATCGACGCGCGTTTGCATTGTTCCTCCGAGCGAGAACAACAAATCTTCATCGGAGACATTGGAACGCCGCCGAATGCCGATCGCGGCGAGTTGCTCCAGCGCCTGGGCAACGGTGGGAAATGATGTTGGCGCTTTGGATTTGCGGGAGAATGGCCACATAGCAGGGATGAAAATACCGTACGCTTTTGTTTCGACAAGTCTCGGAGTCGAAAAAATGGAAAGAGAAAAACACGGCCGAGACGGCCGTGGCACACATGCGGAGACACGGGCAAGATGCCCGTGCTACGGATAACGTTTCCCCATCCGCCTTTGCGTCGGCGGCGGCTCATCATCCGGCGTCGATCCCATCCCCTGATTTTTATCCCGCGGATCGCCCGCCGGATATTCGGCGTTGTACGTCATCACCTTCCGCACATACTGCACCGCATCCAGTTGCTCCAGCGCGTGAATGTTGCACGAATCAATCGAGCCCTCCACCACGCTGTTGTCATCGTCCGCATTCCGCACCTGCATCCCCACCTTCTTCAATTGCTCCACCGCCTCCGCCATCCTGTCCTCATACTCCCGCTTGAGGATCACCATCACATCACAGACTTCGGCGTCGCGTTGCATGGCGTTCATTCTACCCTGACACATTGATTCAATGCACCGATGATTCAATTCCGGTAGGATTCCCTCCCCTATGGCTTACAACTTCACAGCCATCGAGAAGAAGTGGCAGCAATACTGGCTGGAACACAAGAGCTTCCGCGCCCTCGACCCCCAGGAAGCCGGCCAGATGCCCAAGGCCTATGTCCTCGATATGTTCCCCTATCCCAGCGGCTCCGGCCTGCACGTCGGCCACCCCGAGGGCTACACCGCCACCGATATCCTCTCCCGTTACCTCCGCATGAAGGGCAACAACGTCCTGCACCCCATGGGCTGGGATGCGTTTGGCCTGCCAGCCGAGCAGCACGCAATTCGCAGCAACGAGCACCCCAGCATCATCACCCGCCGCAGCATCGACAATTTCCGCCGCCAGATCCAGATGCTCGGCCTGAGTTACGACTGGGAGCGCGAGGTCGATACCACCGATCCGGAATATTACCGCTGGACCCAGTGGATCTTTCTCCAGATTTTCAACAGCTATTTCGATCCGATTGATAAGAAGGCCAAGCCGATTGGACATCTGGTCAATGAGTTGATGAATGAGAATTATGTGGTTGCGCCGGATGGGTCGATTCATTTGAATCCGACGCAGGAGGGGCTGGAGAGGATTTCGGGTGAGGTGCGGCTGGAGCGGTTGTGGCGGGAGTTGTCGCCGGAGGAGCAGAGGGAAGTGGTTGATGAGCAACGGCTGGCGTATACCGCCGAAGTCCCCGTCAACTGGTGCCCCGGCCTGGGAACTGTTCTCGCCAATGAAGAAGTGATTGACGGCAAGAGCGAAGTCGGCGGATTCCCCGTTGAAAAGCGGCCGATGCGGCAATGGATGCTGCGGATCACCGCCTACGCCGATCGGCTGCTGGAAGACCTGGACATGCTCCAGTGGCCCGATTCACTCAAGGAAATGCAGCGCAACTGGATCGGCCGAAGCGTCGGCGCTGACGTCGATTTCGAAATTGATCTTTCTCCCTCTCCCGGTATTCCTACTTCCCCCTCTCCCGGTACTCCGGGAGAGGGTCGGGGTGAGGGTTCCGATGAAGACCTTGTGATCACCGTCTTCACCACCCGCCCCGACACGCTCTATGGTGCAACTTATATGGTGCTCGCACCGGAGCATCCGCTGGTGGATCGAATTACATCTCCTGATCGTCGCCAGAGCATCGAGGCCTATCGCCAGATGGCGGCCGCCCGCAGCGAGCGCGAGCGCATGGCCGACGCCAGGGATAAAACTGGCATCTTCATCGGCGCGTACGCGGTCAATCCCGTGAACGATGAGAAGATTCCTATTTACATGGCGGACTATGTGCTGATGGGCTATGGCACCGGCGCGATCATGGCCGTTCCCGCCCACGATCAGCGCGACTGGGAATTCGCCAAAAAATTCGACCTGCCGATTCGCCAGGTCGTTCGTCCCATCAGCGGCGAAGCGCCCAAAGATAGCGCCTTCGTCGAAGAAGGCATCGCCGTCAATTCCAAAATCATCGACGGCCTTCCCACCGACGAAGCCAAGGAACGCATCATCGCCATGCTGGCCGCAGAAGGGCTGGCCTATCGCAGCGTGAAATACAAACTCCGCGACTGGCTCTTCTCCCGCCAGCGCTACTGGGGCGAGCCCTTCCCGATTCTGCTTGATGAGCAGGGCAACCCCTACGCCGCGGCCGAGGATGAATTGCCCATCACCCTGCCGCCGATGGATGATTTCCGCCCCACCGGCACGCCCCAGCCGCCGCTGAGCAAGGCCAAGGACTGGCTGCGCGTGGAAAGTGATAGCCAGATCTTCACTCGCGAGACCAACACCATGCCCCAGTGGGCCGGCTCGTGCTGGTATTACCTGCGCTACATCGATCCGAAGAACAAAGACCGCTTCGTCGATCCGCAAAAAGAAAAATACTGGATGCCCGTCGATCTTTACGTCGGCGGCGCGGAGCACGCCGTCCTTCACCTGCTCTACTCGCGCTTCTGGCACAAAGTCCTCTTCGATCTCGGCCACGTCTCCACCCCCGAGCCCTTCATGCGCTTGGTCAACCAGGGCATCATTCTCGGCGAGATGGAGTATCACACCGTCGAGGTGACTCAGCGCAAGGTCGAGGAAATTGAGGTCGAGAAGACCAGCGATGGCTATCGGTTGAAATCAAATCCATCCATCAAGGTCGAGGCGCAGACTTTCAAGATGGCCAAATCGCGCGGCAACGTAATCAATCCCGACGACATCGTCCGCGACTACGGCGCAGACACCTTCCGCCTCTATGAGATGTACATGGGCCCCCTCGAAGCCCCCAAACCCTGGAACACCCGCGACATCGTCGGCATGGCCCGCTTCCTCAACGCCGTTTGGCGGCATCTGATCGGCGATGACGAAGAGCAAATCGAAAATCGAAAATCGAAAATCGAAAATTCCCCCATTCCTGACTCTCTCGACCGCCAGATGCACCGCACCATCAAAAAAGTCGCCGAGGACATCGAATCGCTCCGCTTCAACACCGCCATCGCCGAATTGATCAAATTGAACAACGAAATGGGCAAGCTCGACGCCATCCCGCGCACCCTGGCCGAAATCTTCACCCTCATGCTCGCCCCCTTCGCCCCACACATTGCCGAAGAAATCTGGCAGCGCCTCGGCCACGCCACCTCGCTCGCCCGCTACCCCTGGCCCACATGGGACCCGGCCAAACTCCAGGAAACCAATATCGAGCTGCCCGTGCAGGTGAATGGAAAACTGCGCGACAAAATCATCGTCCCCGCCGACGCCGACGAGCAGACCATCCTCAAAACCGCCGAATCCGCCGAGAAGGTCCGCCCCTGGATCGATGGCAAGACCGTCGTGAAGCGCCTCTACGTCCCCAAAAAGCTCGTGAATTTCGTCGTGAAGTGATGCGGAAAAACGAAGAGAAGGATCAAGGGCGTCATGCCCATCGAAATAGAAGCGAAAATGAAAATCCCAGGTCCGGAGCCGGTTCTACAGGCGCTCCGCGACAGTGGCGCATCCCATGAAGGCGACCACATCGAGACCGACACCTTCTTCGACACCAAAGACCGCACGCTTCTCGCCGCCGACAAGGGCCTGCGCCTCCGCGTCGCCCACAACCTGAAAACAAACCAGCGCCACTGCCTCCTCACCCACAAGGGCCCCGTCGGCCACGGCCCCCTCAAAAAACGCGAAGAAACCGAAACCACCGTCGGCAACCCCGACGCCACCGCCCGCCTCCTCCAGCAACTCGGCTTCGTCCAGTGGCTCCGCTATCAAAAACGCCGCCAGAGCTGGAAACTCGACAACTGCAAAGTGGAGCTCGATGAAATCCCTCACCTCGGCCATTTCGTCGAAATCGAAGGCCCCACCGACGACGCCGTCATGCGCCTCCGCGATAAACTCGGCCTGTCCTCCCTCACCCCCATCAAAGCCAGCTACGTCGCCATGCTCACCGCCCACCTCCAGGAACGCGGCGATC
>JBGPEF010000306.1:0-6872 GCA_041482675.1 Tepidisphaeraceae bacterium
CATAGACCTCGACTCGATATTCGGCGACCTCAGCAAATCGGCGGATGATCGCTTCCATGGCGGATGGAAAGACGTTGTTGCCGCGGATGATGAACATGTCGTCCACCCGGCCGAGGATGCCGCCTTCCAGACGCGCGAACTGCCGTCCGCAGGGACAGGGCTTGCGGGTCATGCGAACCAGGTCGCCGGTGCGATAGCGAATGACCGGGCTGCCGAGCCGGCCGAGATTGGTGATGACCAGTTCGCCAAGCTGTCCCTCGGCGAGAGGTTTTTGCGTCTGAGGATCGACCACTTCGGGGATGCACTCGGATTCGAGAATGTGAACTCCGCCGGGATTTTCCAGGCACTCGATTCCCAGCGAGCCGATTTCGGTCATGCCGGTGTGGTCGAAGACTCTGGCGTTGAAAGATTCCTCGATGCGCTGGCGGGTGGCGGCGATGTTGCCACCGGGCTCGCCGGCGACGATGAGGGCGCGGACGGCGGAGCTGCGAAGGTCGATGTTGTTTTCGGCCGCGGCTTCGGCCATGCGCAGGGCATACGTCGGAGTGCAGCAGATCACCGTGACCTGATTGTCGAGGATCATCTGGAGCCGCGCGCCCGTGCTCAACCCCCCCGCCGGTATCGAGAGATGGCCAAGCGCTGCGGCCGATTCAAATGCCGCCCAAAAGCCGATGAACGGGCCGAACGAGAAGGTGAAGATGAACCGGTCGGCAGGTTCGATACCGATGGCGCGGAAGATGATCCCCCAGCAGCGCTGGAGCCACTGCCAGGATTGCGGCGTATCCAGCCAGCGCACCGGCCGGCCCGCCGAGCCGGAGGTCTGGTGAAAGCGGGTGTATTGCGAAAGCGGATAGGTCAGGTTGGCGCCATAGGGAGGATGATTGGCCTGGTCCTGTTCAATCTCAGCGCGGGTGAGGAAGGGGAGATGGTCAAGCGCTGTTTCGGGAGTAATCGTGGGGGGTTGATACTTTGATTGATAGAACTTGTTGTGGGGAAGCACTTCGCGCAGCAAGGCTGCAAGTTTTGCGTGCTGGAGGGCGCGCAGGCCTGTGGGGTCGAGGGTTTCCTCATCGGGGATGTGATAGCGGGGACGACTCATGGATACGGCAAGAGATAGTACAGCGCGACGGCGTTGGCGTTAGTATTAACTGTGCGTTAGGCGGTTTAAGAATTTTCAGGTCATTTTTCAGGAATTGGCAGATGAAGCACACATGGCTGTTTTTTGTCGCGGGAGCAGTGCTGACCTGGGGGGCGTATGTGGTGACGATCGACCACGGCCGAAAGGAGATCGCCAGCAACGGCATGCCGCCGGCCAACGCGGGAATGTGGGCGTTTTTGTTCATTGGGTTGGCGTATTGCGTGCTGGCGGTGATCGTTCCGGGGATTTTTCTGATGACGCACAAGGCCGATCCGACGAAGGTTGGGCCATTCAATATGCACGGGGCGGTTTTATCGACGGTTGCGGGACTTTTGGGCGCGGCCGGAGCGCTGTGCATCGTGTTCGCGGTGGGCAACGCGCGAAGAATGAGTCCACAGGCGGCGCTGTTTGTCGCGCCATTGGTGTTTTCGTTTGCCCCGATCGTGAATTGCCTGATCTCGCTGATCTGGGACAAGCCGGAGAAGGTGCCAAGCCCGATGTTTTTCGTTGGATTGCTTCTGGCGGCGGGAGGGGCGGCGCTGGTTTTGATCTATAAGCCGGCGGAGGCGAAGCATGCGCCGGCGGGAACACCCGCGCGTCAGGCAGCGGTTATGAAATGAGGAGAGGAGACTTGCCATGAGATGGATTGCTGCAAGCACGGTCTTGTTCATTGCGTGCTGCGCCGGCGCGGCCGAGAAGGTGGATGTTTGCGTTTATGGCGGGACGGCCGGTGGTGTGGCGGCGGCGGTGACGGTGGCGAAGGAGGGGAAGTCGGTCATTCTCATCGAGCCGGGGAGGCATCTGGGCGGGATGAGCAGTGGTGGGTTGGGGCAGACGGATTTTGGGAACAAGCAGGTCATCGGCGGACTCTCGCGGCAGTTCTATAAGCGGGTGGGGAGGTTTTATAACATGGAGGAGGGGTGGCAGTTTCAGCCGCATCATGCGGAGCGGGTTTTTGAGGAGTGGGTGGATGAGAACAAGATTCGGGTGGTGAGGGAGCAGCGGTTGAAGAGTGTTCGGAAGGAGGGGGCGCGGATTGTGGCGATTGTGTTGGAGAAGGCGGCGACGGATGAGATGAATGCTCAAGTCGCGGCCGCGCAGGGGGAGGGGATCGAGGTGGAGGCGAGGGTTTTCATCGATGCGACCTATGAGGGGGACCTGATGGCGCGGGCGGGGGTTTCGTACACGGTCGGGCGGGAGTCGGCGGCGCAGTATGGGGAGCCGCTCAATGGGATTCGGGCCAGGACGCCATTCCATCAGTTTCTGGCGAAGGTGGATCCGTATGTAAAACCCGGCGATCCGGGGAGCGGGCTGATCCCATTGATCCAGAGCGGCGATGGGGGAACACCGGGCGATGGGGACAAGCGGGTGCAGGTTTATAACTTTCGGATGTGTTTGACGAAGGATGCGAAGAAGATTCCTATGACCCCCCCACCGGGGTATGAGGAGAGGACTTACGAATTGCTGGCGCGGCTGCTGGAGGCGAACGCGGCCGCGAAAAAGAAGGTGACGGTGGGGCAATTGATGAAGCTGGATCTGATCCCGGGGGGGAAGACGGACATTAATAACAATGGAGCCGTTTCGACCGATTACATCGGGATGAATTATGAATATCCCGATGGGGACTGGGCGACGCGCGGAAGGATTTGGCGGGATCATGTGAATTACACGCGCGGATTCTTTTATTTTTTGGCCAACAGTCCGCGCGTGCCGGAGGAAATTCGAAAAGAGGTTGGGGCGTGGGGATTGTGCAGGGATGAGTTTGTGGACACGGGCGGCTGGCCGCACCAGATGTACGTGCGGGAGGCGCGGCGGATGGTTGGGGAGTACGTGATCACGCAGGCCGATTGCGAGCACAAGCGGCCGGCGGCGGAGGATTCGGTGGGGATGGGGGCGTACAACATGGACTCGCACAACTGCAGGCGGATCGTGAAGGATGGGGCGGTGGAGAACGAGGGGGATGTGCAGGTGAAGCCCAGTGGGCCGTATCCGGTGAGCTATCGGGCGATCACGCCGAAGCGGGCCGAGTGCGAGAACCTGCTGGCGCCGATCTGTTTGTCGGCGACGCACATCGCGTATGGGTCGATCCGCATGGAGCCGGTGTTCATGGTGCTGGGGGAGTCGAGCGCGCTGGCGGCGTGTCAGGCGATCGATGAGGGGAAGGGCGTGCAGGAGATTGACGGGGCGCGATTGCGGAAGAAATTGCTGGATGCGGGACAGGTGCTGGAGTTCAAGAAGCCCTGATGCCTACAGTGCGCACACAGCTAACCTGAAGAGGTGATCTTGAGGGGAGGGGGTGGGAAATCCGAAGATCGGGGGCATGAACACATTCAAACTTCTGCGTTCCAGTGAGCTGAGGACGATGCTGAAGCTGGTGAGCGGCGCTCATGATCTTGCGCCCGAGCCGGTGTTGTGGAAGGAGCACGTGCTGCGCGGGCTGTGCAGGCTGGTGGATGGGCGGGTGGCCTGCTGCTCGATGCTGCGGGATGCGCGGCCGGGGGGAAAGTGGACGGTGCTCTCGCGGGTGGATGAGTGCTTTGGAGGGCAGCGGCAGAGGCTGGCGCTGATGGCGGCGGCGGAGGGGAATGGGCCGGCCGATCCGATGTGGGCGATGGCGAAGGAAGAGGGAGGGGTGGTGACACGGATGCGGCGGGAGGTGGTGGAGGATGGGGAGTGGTATGCGTCGGTCTACGTGAGGCAGGTGAGGCAGAAGGCGGGGGTGGATGATTGCATCTACTCGCTGCTGCGCTTGCCGGAGCGGGGATGGGCGATGGCGCTGACAGCGCATCGGGCGTGGGGTGGGAGGAAGTTTGGGGAGAGAGAGCGGGCGATTGTGCATGCGGTGCATCAGGAAGTGGGAGCGCTTTATGGGAGGGAGGCGGGGTTGGCGCGGATGATGGGGAGGGTGGCGGCGTGAGAACGTCCGGCACAGCCGGACCTACCGCTTCGTGAGCTTCGTGGTGCTTCTCTTACTGGCCGGGTTCAAAGCAGTAGAGGTTGCCGTTGGAGTCGGGGAAGAGGAGGAGGTTGTTGGAGATGGCCGCGCCGGCTTCGATGGCACGGGAGGCGGTGAATTCCCAGAGTTTCAGGCCGGTTTTGAGGTCGAGGACGTAGAAATGTTTGTCGCGGCCGCCGAAGTAGACGCGGCCGTCGCTGATGAGGGCGGGGGCGTCGATGTCGCCGCGGGTTTTGAAGGTCCATATCTGCTGGCCGGTGTTGGTGTCGATGGCATGGAGCTGGCGGTCGTGAGCGCCGATGACGGCGATGTTGTCGGCGACGGCGGGCGAGGCCTGGACGAGGGCATCGCCCACGATCTTGTCGTAGGTCCAGAGGGTTTTTTTGCCATCAGCGCTGATGGCGACGACGCGGCCGCCGTCGGTGCCGATGATGATGCGGTCGGCGAGACAGGCCGGTGAGCCGGGGGCGAGGGCGGGGAGCTCGGCGGCGAAAACTTCTTTGGCGGTGGCGATGTCGATGGCGCGGAGCTGGGCATCGCAGCCGGAGATGAAGGCCTTGCCGTCGGAGATGGCGGGAGCGGAGTTCACGCGATCGCCGGCCCTGGCTTTCCAGATTTCCTTGCCATCGATGTCGACGCAGACGATTTCAGCGCCGTCGGTGCCGAAGATGATTTTGTCGTTGAATATGTTCGCGGAGGAGTGGATGGGGGACTGGGCGTCGAGGGTCCAGAGTTTTTTGCCGTCGGTGGAGATGCAATGAAAGATGCCGCCGAGGTCGCCGAGGAAGATTCGGCCGTTGGCGATGAGGGGTGTGGTTTCAAAGCCGTTTTCGGTGGGGTATTTCCATTTGAATTTGCCGGTGGCCAGGTCGATGGCGTGGAGGGTGCCTTTGAGGTCGGCGAGGTAGACGGTGTCGCCGGAGATGACGGGGGAGCCGACGATGGCAGCGCGGTCGGCGTCGTCGGATTTGTAGGTCCATTTGAGTTTGTAGGGAGGAGGAGGGAGGGAAGGGGCCTGGCCGAGGAGGGGGCCGAGGCCCTGGAAGCCCACGGGTTTGATTGGTTGATCGGCGGGGGCGGCGGAGAGGGAGAGGAGGGAGAGGATGCAACCGCAGAGACGCAGAGACGCAGAGAGGATTTGCGATTTGCGATTTGCGATTTGCGATTTAACAGAAGAAGCACGGGCATCGGAGTACCGCTGCCCATGCCACCCCAGTTTCAAGTTCGCTGGCGAAGTGGTCATTTTGCGGCTCCGAAATCGAAGCAGGCGAATTCGTCGCCGGCTTTGGCGTAGAGTTTGCCTTTATAGATGAGGGGGGTGGACCAGGCGTCGTTGAGGCCGTCGAACAACTGGGTTTCGGCGAGGCGGGTGTAGGATTCGGGGGTGGCTTTGGCGAGGATGAGCTTGCCGTTTTGGCTGAGGATCATCAGCTTGCCGTCGGGGAGGCGCGTCAGGGAGCCGCCGTTGCCGACCTGATCGGGAGCGGTCCAGGTGGGTTTGCCATCGGCCCACTTGAGGCATTTGATGCGGCCTTCGCTGTTGCCGTAGAGGACATCGCCCTCGAGGATCGGGGGCTGGAAGTGGGATTTGAGCTCCTTGTTCTCCCAGATTTTTTTCACGCTGGTGTCGGAGACTTCAAAGAGAGCGCCGCCGTGGCCGTAGTTGCTGGAGATGAAAAGCTGGCCGCTTTTATACATGGGCGTGGCGGCGTTGACGTCGTAGTTGGTGGTCCACTGATATTTCCAGAGGGTCTTGCCGGTGTCGGGATTTAGGCCGAAGATTCCGAAGGCGGCGAAGACGGCGAGCTGGGGTTTGCCTTTGACGTCGATGAGGATGGTCTCGGCATAGCCGCCGACGCCGGGCTCGGATTTCCAGATGGGTTTGCCGGTGTTTTTGTCGACGCAGACAGCGAAGGCGTCGCCGTTGCCGCCCTGGAGGTAGATGCGATCACCTTGAAAGTGGGGGTTGGAGGTTGTGCCCCAGTCGCCGCGGGTGCGGTCTTTGGCGTTGGTTTCCTTGTAGATGTTCAGGTGCCAGATTTGTCTGCCGGTGGCGATATCGCGGCAGAAGAGGTCGCCGGTGCCGCCGTAGGTGTAGATGCGGCCGTTTTCGATGACGGGGGAGGCGCGGGTGCCGGGGATGTTACCCTTCCAGCCGCCGTCGTAGGCTTCTTTCCAGAGCTCCTTGCCGGATTCATCGAAGGCGTAGAGGGTTTCGCGGCCGTCGACGAGGGCGAAGATGTAGATTTTGCCATTGACGGCGACGGGGCTGGAATAGCCGATGCCGACGGATTTGGACCAGAGCTTTTTGGGGCCTTCCTTTGGCCAGGTGTCGGGGAGGGTTTCGGAGGTGATGCCATCGCCGCGCGGGCCGCGCCAGCGGGGCCATTCTTCGGCGTGGAGCTGGGTGGAGAGGAAGAGGATGGAGAGAGCGGTGAGGAGAAGACGATTCACGATGGGGACCTCCTGAAAAGGGGGAGTTGTAGTGAGTGGGTGTCCAAATTCAATACTGGTGATGAAACAGGTTTGTTTTGCAGCGGTGAAAGGGGGAGGGGAGGAGGAGTAAAAAAAAGTGCGCGCGGGGGCGATGTTGATAAGAGTTGGGGGAAGCGAGGGTTGTGAATTTCTGATGGCTGAAAAGCGGGGGGAAACCGGTACTTTCCGGTACCAAAGCGGTACTTTTCGGTTCCTGAATGCGGGGTTTCGGTACGGGAATGAGAAGCGGAGAAGAGTGGAACGCAGATGGCGCGGATGTGGCAGATTTGCGCAGAACAGAGC
>JBGPEF010000307.1:0-6864 GCA_041482675.1 Tepidisphaeraceae bacterium
CGCCGGGTTCGAGGAGGCGGGTGTCGGTGGAGATGGATTTGATTTCGACGTGAGGCGGGAGGGTGGAGAGGGGTTTGCCGGAGGTGAGTTGGCGGATGGTTTGGAGGGGGAGAGGTTTCATGGGGCTATCTGAGCAACTTGTGCGACGGCCCCTCACCCTGACCCTCTCCCCTGAGTACAGGGGCGAGGGGAAAGAGAGGAGGCGTTACGCGGCGGCGGTCTGGCGATTCTGGAGCACTCGCTGGGCTTCTTCGACATCGTCGAAATGGCGTTTTTCCTCGCCGACGACCTGGTAGTTTTCATGGCCCTTGCCGGCGAGAAGCACGATATCGCCTTCCTGCGAGTCGGCCAGGATTCGCTCGATGGCGCGGCGGCGGTCCAGTTCGACGATCGCGGGTTTTCGGACGGTCAAAGACCGGCGGCTCCTGCTGGTTCTTTCGGCGGACTTTCGGGAAGCGCCCGACAACTCTACATCGGCCGAGAGACCGGAAATTATTTCGTCGAGGATGCTCTGCGGCTCCTCGGTGCGCGGATTGTCGCTGGTCAGATAAATCACGTCCGCCAATCGCTCGGCCACCTTGGCCATACGCGGACGTTTGGTGCGGTCGCGATCGCCGCCGCAGCCGAAGAGGACGCGGAGCTTGCCGCGCGTCAGGGGCCGAAGCGCCTGAAGCACATTTTCCAGGCCGTCGTCGGTATGGGCATAATCGACAAAGACACTGAAGGGCTGGCCGCAGCGCACGGGTTGGAGGCGGCCTGGCGCGCCGGGCGCATCATGGAGGGCGGCGGCGAGCTGATGGACGGAAAGGTGATAAACCTCACCGACCAGCGCGGCCGCCGTGAGGGCATTGGCGATGTTGTGCCTGCCGATCAGCGACATCTGCACCTCGGCCTCGCCGTCGGGGGTGACGAGGATGAAATGCGAGCCGGTGTCGGTGATGTGAATGTCCTTGGCCCGATAATCGCCCTTGCGGCCGATGCCGAAGCGGATGATCCGGGCCTTGCATCCGCGCGCCATGCGCTCGGAGGCGGGATCGTTGGCATTTAGGATGGCCACCGACGTGGCCGGAAGCATATCGAAGAGCCGCGCCTTGGCGGCGGCGTATTTGTCCATCGATTTGTGATAGTCCAGGTGATCGCCGGTGAGGTTGGTGAAGGCAGCGCCGGCGAAATTCACTCCGGCGACGCGCTCCTGGTCGAGGGCGTGCGATGAGACTTCCATCGCACAGGACCGGCAGCCTTTGTTTCGCATGGTGGCCAGTAATTGGGCGATCTCGACCGCGCTGGGGGTGGTCATGGTGGCCGGGCGACTGGTTCGGCCATCGTCGATATCGACCGTGCCGATCAGCCCGCAGCGGCGCTTCACGGATGCCATCAGGTGGCGGATCAGATAGGTGGTCGTGGTCTTCCCGTTGGTCCCGGTCACGCCGAGGACGTGTACCTTGTCCGAGGGGCTCTCGAAGAATGCGTTGGCCAGGATTGAAGGCGCCGGCGAAATGTCCTTCACCACCACCTGTGGCAGCGGCGAGGCGGTTATCGCCTCGGGCGTCACCACGGCGATCGCCCCGCGGATATGCGCATCGGCGATGTATTTCTTTCCATCGGTCTGCGTTCCGCCGCGGGCGATGAACAGAAAACCCGGCTCGACCAGCCGCGAATCTTCGCTGACTCCGCGCACTTCGACATTGTTAATTCCGGATAACAGTAAGGAGGGATCGAGCCGCCGAAGCAGTGTGTGTAGATAGAGCATTGGGACTTCCCTTTCCCAGCCGCGGGCCCGCGTTGCGTCTGATTCGAAATCCATTTCGAATCAATTCAACAATGCTCGCGGGCGACCGTGCCCAACAAGGTAAAAATAACACGGCCACGACTGAGAATCAAACTGTTGGAGACAACTTAAGCCTCTATCGGAGGAGTTGGTTCAATACGGTAAAAAACGAATCCGGTTCTGTGTATGATCAAAACCATGGCCAACCCACAGGGCCTTCCACCGCCCACTATGGCCACGCAATTTGGCGTGGGCAAGCTCAGCCGCCACCTGTTTATTTGTTTGGGCCCGGATTGCATCGATGAGCAGACGGGCGAGCAGACCTGGGAGTACATCAAGAAGCGGATGAAGCAGCTCAACATCGCCGGGCCCGACGGGCCGTGTTATCGCACCAAGTGTCAGTGTTTGAGGATATGTATTGCCGGGCCGATCGCGGTGGTCTATCCGGAGGGGACGTGGTATCAGAATGTGAGTCCCCAGAACGCCGAGCGGATCATTCAGGAGCACCTGATCGGGGGGAGGATCGTGGAGGATCTGTGCTTCGCCCGCAATCCGCTGCCGCAGGCCGAAAAGGCGTAAGAACGACACTATATATATAGCGTCACTTGCCTCCGGCCGCCGACGCTGGCGCGGCCGGCGCGGGCGTGGCGGCCGCCGCGGCGGGCTTTTTCTCGCCGCGTTTGTGCGACAACATCCACTGATACAGCTCCTCATTCGCATAACTCTTGGTCCAGGAATCGTGATCGATCCCCTCATAGCGGGTGTATTTCACATCCGCCCCGGCTTTTTTGAGAGCCTCGACCATCTCATCGCTGAGCGCTACCGGAACCACCCGATCGGCATCGCCGTGGAAAACCCAGGCCGGCAGATCCTTTAGGCGCCGCGCCTGGGCGGGATTTCCGCCGCCGCAGATTGGGGCGATGGCCGCGAAGTGTTGTGGGTATTGCGAGGCCAAATCCCAGGTGCCAAATCCGCCCATGGAGAGGCCGGTGAGGTAAACCCGATCCTTGTCCACGTTGTATTTCCCCTCGATCTCATCGAGCAGCGCCATCAGTTCGTAGGGCCGCCACCACGAATTGGCCGGGCACTGCGGCGAAATCACGATGAAGGGGAAATCCTTCCGCCTCTCCACGATCTTCGGCGGCCCATGGACCTTCACCTTATTGATATCACTCCCGCGCTCGCCAGCGCCGTGAAGGAACAACATCAGCGGCCATTTCTTGTCGCCCTCGGCCGAATATCCCTCCGGCAGAAACAGCAGGTAGTTCAGGCGAACCGTGATCTGTTTTTCGAGAACTTTGGCCTGCTGGCCGGCCTGTTCATCGGCGGCTTTTGTGACCAGCGGCGCAAGCACAACCGCCAAGGCGACCAGGACCCACGCGCGCATCTTCTTAACCATGTTGTCTCCGAGCGAAGTGAGAAAAATCGATCCAACGGAGGAGGCGAGATTCGAACTCGCGAGACCCTTGCGGGCCTGCCGGCTTTCAAGACCGGTCCATTCAACCGCTCTGGCACTCCTCCGGGCGTTGATGCTAAAAGTCTATCCCGGTGCGGATTTTCGGTCAAAACTATGGCGGGAGGATTGGGCAGATATAACGGCCTGGTGCTTGCCTTTATGGCTGGGACGCTTAAAAAACATGCATGGACCTCTCCGTCAACCTTGCCGGCCTCAAATTGGCCAATCCGACCCTCACCTGCTCGGGCACCTGCGGCTATGCGTTTGAATATGCCGACTACACGGACCTGTCCAAACTCGGGGCGTTCGTCACCAAATCAATCACGCGCGAGGAACGGGCCGGGAACGAACCGGCGCGGATTGTGGAAGTCCGCGCGGGGATGCTTAATGCGATTGGGCTGGCCAATGTCGGCCTTGATCGATTCCTGGCGGAAAAAGTTCCCCTGATCCGCAAAATGCCCTGTCCGGTGATCGTCAACGTGGCCGGGCATTCGTTTGATGATTACACGGAAACCTGCGCCGCCATGAACGGGCTGGATTGCATCGCCGCGGTGGAATTAAATGTCTCGTGCCCCAATGTGAAAGATGGCCTGACCTTTGGCACTCATCCCGGGCGGCTGAAGGAACTGACCCACGAAGTCAAAAAAGTTCTTCCGCAAAAGCCGCTGATCGTGAAGCTCTCGCCCAACGTCGAGGACATCACGCTGACCGCCCGGGCCGCCATCGAAGGGGGCGCGCAGATGCTCTCGCTGATCAACACTTTCACGGCCATGTCGATCGACATCTGGAAAAAGCGGCCGCGCCTGGCCAATGTCACGGGCGGACTTTCCGGGCCGGCGATCAAGCCCATCGCGCTGCACCTGGTTTCGCGCGTTTATCGCAACATCGCCAGGAGCACGAATGTTCCCATCATCGGCATGGGGGGAATTCAGTACTGGCAGGATGCTGTCGAATTTCTCCTGGCGGGCGCGAGCGCCATTGCCGTGGGGACGGCTCTCTTTGTCGATCCGAATAGTGCTGTCACGATTTGCGATGGACTGGCCGCGTACATGGAGAAAATCAAAGTCGAGAAACTCACCGACCTCATCGGCGCTCTGCAACTTCCCGGCGACCAGGCTCCGCCGATTACCCCATACCCGTAGGGTCCGCTGTGAAATCGTTTTTGCTCCATTACTGCTGGCTCATGGTTTTGCTGGCGGCTTCAGCACTGGCGCGGGCTGAGGTGAGCTTTAAAGGGCAAGTTGCGCCGATCCTCGTCGAGCGGTGCCAGACCTGTCACAACCCGGAAAAAAATAAGGGCTCGTATCGCCTCGACTCGTTTGAGACCATGTCGCGTCCGGGCGAGAGTAAGAAAGCCCCCTTCATTGCGGCCCAGCCGCAGCAGAGTCATCTGTTCCAACTGATCACCACACCCGATGAAGATGACCGCATGCCGGCCAAGGGGGAGCGCCTGACGGCTGATCAGGTTTCTCTCATCGAGAGATGGATCAAGGAAGGCGCGAAATTCGACGGCGCGGACCCGAAGGCGCTTCTGGTCACTTTGATTCCCGCGATCGGCCATCCGCAAGCGCCGGAGAAATATCCGCGGCCCGTCCCGATCATGGCTCTCGCGTTCAAGCCTGATGGGCAGCAGATCGCGGTGGGGGGGTATCATGAGATTACGCTCTGGGACCCCAAAACCGGGCAGCTCACCGGCCGAATCGGCAACATCGTCCAGCGAACGCAGCGCCTGGCATATTCTCCCGATGGCTCAATTCTCGCGGCCGCCAGCGGGACTCCTGGCAAATCCGGCGAACTCAAGCTGCTCGACCCCGCCAGCAAAACCATCATCGCCGACCTCGATCGCAGCAGCGACATGCTCTTCGCCCTTGCCTTCAACTCCGACGGCTCGCGCCTGGCCTGCGGCGGCGCTGACAATGCGATTCGCGTTTATGACATGAAAACCCGCAAGCGCGACCTGCTCATCGAGCAACACGCCGACTGGGTGCTGGGGCTTGTGTTCACCCCCGGCGGCGAGCAGATCCTCTCCGCCAGCCGCGATAAATCCGCTCGTGTCCTCGATGCTAAAACCGGCGCAGTTGAGCACGCCTATTTCGGCCACGAGGAGCCCGTTTACTCGATTGCCATCGGTCCCGACGGCAAGACGGCCTATAGCGCTGGCAAAGACAAAAAACTCCACGCCTGGGCGATCAAAGATGGCAAGAAAATCGGCGAGATAACCCTCGATGACGAGCCGCTTCAGATCGCCGTCGGCGGCGGCTTTGTCTTTGCCTGCTGCGCGGATAAAAGAATCCGCCAGTTCTCCGCCGAAACACGCAATCCAATCAGAGACTTCATCGGATTTCACGATTGGGTTTATTCGCTCGCTTTTGACGCCAAAAACAATCGCATCGCCGGCGGCAGCTTCAGCGGTGAAGTGCGCATTTGGAACGTGAGCGATGGTTCCCTGATCACGACTTTCATCGCCGCGCCCGGATACCTCGCCGCAAAATGATTTTCATTTCCCCCCGCGTCGCGCCGGCGCGGTGCTGGGCGCGGTGGTGGTGGTTGGGGCTGGCGGTTTCACTCCCAGGCCTATTTCCCCATCAATTTCCCCCGGCGGATAGTGCATCATCGGATAAAGTTTTTTAATTGCGCCCATGGTGCTCACCGTCTGCGTATATTCCTCACCATTCACCTTCGCCTTCCCCACCAGCCGGAAACTGAACGCTCGCGCAACTTCCGCATCCGCCGGCATTCGCACCCTTATCTGCACATCATTCTGCCCCTCCTTGATCACTTCATTGGCCAGCCGAATTCCCTCCGGCCCACTCGCCACTTCGAGCGTGATCGGCCCCTTGTAATCTCTCCTCACCGCCGTGATCTTCATCTCCCCCTGTCCGCCGGCCGGCACATCGATTTTTTCCACCTCGCTGCTCAGTGAAAATCCGGCGAACGGCTCCACCTCGATCCGATACTGCATCCCCTCGCCACCCTGCCCCGTCAGCTCCTCGACTATCAAAAAATATGCCCCATCCTCAGAAATGCTCGCATCCACCGACGCTTCATCCGCCGCATCGCTCTTCGAGTCGGCCAGTTTCGATCCATCGGCTTTGGCGATTCGCAGGAACAAATCACACGGCGAGCCGATGCTCCTCGTCCTCGATCGCACCAGGACATGATCTCCTTTTTTGGCCGCGAATTGGTAGACATCCCTATCCCTCGCTTTGCCAAAACCTCCCTTGATCTCGGACGGAATCTTGAACACCATCGCCACCGCCGGCGCATCGTTCGGCTCTTTCTCACCGATCTCCGGAAGCCGCCCGCGCTGGGCACGGACTGGCCGCGTTGGCGTCAAACCGATCTCCACTTCCCCCACGCGCATCCGATAGCGATGCTGCGGCGACCCCTCATAGCCCGCATCGCGAATTTCCAGCACATAACCGCCATCGGCCAAAAAGGTGTACCCAAAGCGGCTGTCGGGCGCGACGGCCGGATCATCGTCGCAATACGCCACTTCCTTCCCGCTGGCATCCAGCAGCCGCACCAGAGAATCCATCTTTGACCCAACCCGATTGGCCACCACCTCCACCGACAATGTCTCCCCCTTGTGGCCGAAAAATTTGTAATAGTGCGAGGTCAATTCCTCGGCCGCTCCTTC